>DATLEG010000034.1:0-2217 GCA_035525465.1 Saccharimonadales bacterium (SeqCode) | reverse complement strand
CTCCTGGTGCGCTTCGAGATCCCGGCGCTCGAAGCGGATGCCGCGGCACGCCGCTCCGACGTCGAGCGGGCCGAGGCGCGCCTCACGCAAGCGCGCGCCGGCTTCGACCGCGTCCAGGGGCTCTTCGCGCGCGGCATCGCGGCGGGCCGCGAGGTCGAGGAGGCGCGGCGCGAGCTGAGCGAGGCCGAGGCGGGGCTCGCCGAATCGCGGAGCGCGCGGTCGGCGGCCGGCCGGCTCGCCGGGCGCGAGGTGGTGCGCGCGCCGTTCGCCGGTGTGATCGCCGAGCGGACCCACAATCCGGGCGACGTCGTGGAACCGTCCTCCGATCCCATTCTCCGCCTGGTCGATCCCGCCCGCTCCCAGGTCGTGGCGGCGGTCTCGGTGGACCAGCTCGCGCTCCTCGCGGTGGGCAGCCCGGCGCGGGTGCGCGGGCCGGGAGGCGCCGCCCTGGCGGCGGAGGTGGCCGCGCTCTCTGTCGCGGTCGACCCGGTGACGGCCCTGGCGAGCGTGCGCCTGCGCTTCACGCAAGGGGCCGGCCTTCCGATGGGGACCCCGGTCCAGGTGGAGATCTCCGGGGAAGAGCACCGCGACGCCGTCATCGCTCCGGCCGCGGCGGTCGTGCAGGAAGGGCCCGAGAGCTTCATCTATACCGTCGACGCCCAGAGCCATGCCCACCGGCGGCCGGTGCGGATCGGCATCGCGAACGGCTCCGAGGTCGAGGTCCTCGCGGGGCTCGCGCCCGGCGCGCGGATCGTCGTCGAGGGGCAGAACGGCCTCCCGGACGGCTCCGCCGTCGTGCCGGCGCCGAGGCGGTGATGCCGATGCGGTGGGCCGAGGATCACGCGCCCGCGGTGCTGGTGGCGACCGCGCTCCTGGCGGCAGCGGGCGCCATCGTCCTCCCGTCGCTGCCGAGCAGCATCTATCCCCCGCTCCAGTTCCCTCGCATCCTGGTGATCGCCCACAGCGGCATCCTCCCGGCACGCTCGATGCTGCTCGGCGTCACCCGGCCCCTGGAGCAGGCGGCGATGGAGGTGCCCGGGATCCTCCGCGTGCGCTCCCGCTCGTTCCGCGGCTCGGCTGAAATCTCGGCGCAATTCGCTCCCGGCACCGACATGGCCGCCGCCCTGCAGCAGCTCCAGAACCGGGTCGAAGAGGCGCGGACCGAGATGTCGTCCGGCGCCGGGATGGAGACCGAGGTGCAGACCGAGCGCCTGACCGCGGCCTCGTTTCCCATCCTCAGCTTGAACCTGACCGGGAACCTCCCGGGCGCCGACCTCCGGGACGACGCTTTCTACATCGTCCGCCCCGCGCTGTCGCGGGTGCCCGGGGTCGGGCGGGTGGAGGTGATGGCGACGGACAGCCGGGAGATCGAGGTGGTCACGGACCCGGCCAAGCTCCTCGCCGCCGGCCTCACGGTGCACGACGTCGCGGAGGCGCTGCGCACGGCCAACCAGGTCGCGCCGGTGGCCCGCTATTCGGCGGCGGGCCGGCAGAACCTGGTGCTCGCCTCCGGTCTCCTCGCTTCTCCCGAACAGATCGCCCAGGCGCCGGTCGCCGTGCGCTCCGGAGCGACCGTCCGGGTGGGCGACGTCGCGGCGGTCTTCCCCGGCGCCCCCGACCGGAGCAACCTGGTCACCGGCAACGGCCGCGACGCGGCGATCATCAACATCTCCCAGCAGGCCGGCGCCAGCATCCTGGACGTCCAGCAGGGCGTCGACCTGGCGCTCAAAGACCTCGCCCGCACGCTGCCGGCGGGCCTGCGCCTCTCCAAGGTCTACGACCTTGCCGATTTCGTCGCGACCGCCATCACCAACGTCCGCGACGCGATCCTCATCGGGGGGCTCCTGGCGGTCTTCGTCCTCCTCGTCTTCCTGCGCGACTGGCGGGTGACCGCGATCTCGGCCGTCACCCTCCCCCTCACCGTGCTCTCGACGTTCCTCTTCATGCGTCTGTTCGGCGAGTCGATCAACCTGATGTCGATGGGCGGCCTGGCGGTGGCCATCGGCCTGGTGATCGACGACGCGGTCGTCGTCGTGGAGAGCATCCACCGGCGCGCCGGCGAGGGCGGCGCCGGCGTCGTCGGGCAGTTCTTCCGCGCCCTATCGATCACCCTCTCGGTCGCGGTGCTGATCTCGCTGGTGCTCTCCCTGACCCTCATCCCCCTGCTCGTCCGCCTGGTCTACCGGCGCCGGCCGCCGGCCGCCGAACCTCCGGGCG
>DATLEG010000118.1:0-2474 GCA_035525465.1 Saccharimonadales bacterium (SeqCode) | reverse complement strand
TCGGTGAGGAAGCGCTCGAACAGGAGGTCGTGGGCGATCGGATCGACCTTGGTGATATCGAGCACGTACGCGACGATCGAGTCGGCGGCGGATCCGCGGCCCTGGGCCGGGATCCGGCGGTCATTGCAGAACCGGACGATGTCCCAGTTGATGAGGAAGAACTCCGCCAGGCCGCAGCGGTCGATGACATCGAGCTCGTGCGCGAGCTGCCGGCTCACCGCGGGGGTCACCCGGCCGTATTTCATCCGCGCCCCATCCCCGCAGAGGGTGTAGAGGAATGAGAACGCGGTGTGGCCGACCGGGACGCTGAAGCCGGGGAGCCGCTGATAGCCGAAGCCCAGATCCACGACGCAGCGGTCGGCGATCCGGCGGGTGTTCGCGAACGCGTCGGGGTGGTGGCCCAGGCGGGCCCGAAGGGCGGCCTCGCCCTTGAGCCAGCGCTCCCCGTTCGCCGCGAGCCGGCGTCCGGCCGCGTCCACCGTGGTCCCGAGCGCGATGCAGCGGAGCACGTCGTGCAACCGGCGGTCCTCCGGCCGCGCGTACCGGACGTCGTTCGTGATCACCGTGGCGATGCCCTGGGAGGCGGCCTGCTCGGCCCGCGCGTCGGCCCGGGCGATGTCCGCGGGCCCCCAGCGGTCGACGAGCTCGGCGTACAGCCGGTCGCCGAAGACCGCATGGAGACGCCCGAGGGTCTCCGGATCGTCGCTTTCGGACAGGGCGATGAGACCCGCGCTCTCGCCCGCGACCAGGGCCAGCGTCGCCTGCGGCCGGCCCTTCTGCCCGGCGAGCTGGGCGGCCGAGACGATCCGGCAGAGACTCGTCCAGCCGCTGCGATCGGTCGCCAGCAGCCGAACGCTGGCCCCGCCCCGCTCGCTCTCTGCGGCATCAGGGAGACCGGGGAGATCACGCAGGTCGAGCTCGCAGCCGAAGATCGCGCGGAGCCCGCGTTCGCGGGCGGCGTTCCAGAAGCGGACCGCGCCGTAGAGGCCAGCGGTGTCGGTGAGTGCCAGGGTGTCCTGCCCCTGCGCGACCGCGGCGGACACCAGGGCGTCCACGCTGGAGGCCCCGTCCAGGAAGCTGTAGCTGGAGTGGCAGCGCAGATGGACGAAGCCGGAGGGCCCACTCAATCCATCACGCGCTGGAGGAACCAGAGGCCGGTGCGCCGGTCGCCATAGACATCGCACACCAGGCCGTCGGCAGTGCGCAGGGTGAGGTACTCGCGGGCGACCCCATCGGCCCACCATTCCCCGTCGACCCGCCAGCGGCGCACCACCTCGACGACGATCAGCCGCTTGCTCCCCACGCGCAGGAGCCCCGGCTCGCCCTCGCTCCATTCCATCCGGGCCGGGAGAGGGTCCGCGAACAGCCGGGTCATCGCACCAGCTCCCGCCACACCGCCCCGCGCTCCGGGAGCCGCGCCTGCGGATCCACGACCCGTGCCTCGAGCACCGCCCCCCGGCCGAGCCGGGTCCGCAGGAACTGCGCGACGGCGATGGCCTCCTCGGCCCGCGCGCCGTCCGGCGCGAACAGACCGACCTGCCGGCCCCGCGAGGGCTCGACGACGCTGACCTCGAGCGACGCGGCGTTCACCGCGCCGATGTCGGTCGCCTCCGACAGCTCCTCGAGGCCCCAGCGGATGGAGCGGATGATCGCCGCCGGATCGGCGGTGGGCGGCAGGAGCGAGCGCACGAGCCGGACCGGCCCGCGTCCCTCCCGTCCGAGGACCACGACGATCTCGAGCGCCGCCAGCCCATCGGTCCGCAGCGCGGCGGCGACCTCGTCCGCGGCAGCGCGAAGCGCGAACACCAGGCGCTCGCGCGAATCGATCGGCTCGTCCCACAGCCGGCGGGCGCGGATCCGCCGCGGCGGCGCGATCCCGCCGATGTCCTCGCAGATCCGTCCCGCGGCGAGCGCCTGGACCCGCGCGGCGGCGGCACCGAACCGCTCGAGCACCGCCCCGGCGGGGAGCGCCAGGAAGTCCCCCACCCGCGGCAGGCCGAGCAGGCCAAGCTCGGCGACCACCCGGGGATGGAGCGGGAGCGCCGCGAGCGGCAGTGGATCGGTGAACGGACGCTCGGTGCCCGCGGCGATCTGGCGCACCGTCCCCGGCGCGGCGTCGCGCGCGGCAAGCCGCGCGATGAACGGCGTGATCGCGATCCCCGCGGCGGGGGCCGCGCCGGCCCGTGCGCAGGCGTCGATGGCCCGTCGCGCGATGCCCATCGCCGGACCGAGCAGGCGTTCGGTCCCGCGCAGATCGCAGAGGAACGCGCCGTCTTCGGCAACGCCGACGCGCGGGAGCATCGCGCAAAGCGCGGCGAGCAGGCGCGCCCGCGGGACTTCGGGCGCGTCGGGAACGGCGAGGGCCAGATAGGGCAGCGCGGACGGCCGCAGCTTCATCCGGTGGCCCCCCTGAGATCGGACCTGAGATCGGACCTGAGATCGGACCTGAGATCGGTCCCGAGATCCACCGGTGC
>DATLEG010000311.1:0-6774 GCA_035525465.1 Saccharimonadales bacterium (SeqCode) | reverse complement strand
TGCCGGATCCGGCGGCCTCCGAGCGCCAGATGAAGCAGGTCGAGGCGATCATCCGGTCGATGACGATGGCCGAGCGGATCGAGCCCACGCTCATCAACGGCTCCCGTCGCAAGCGGATCGCCGCCGGGTCGGGGGTCACGGTCTCCGAGGTGAACGCGCTCCTGAAGCAGTTCAAGGAGATGCAGGGCCTGATGAAGCAGTTCGGAGCGATGGCGAAGCGGGGCAGACTGAAGGTCTAGCGTGGCGCTAGGGCTATACTTACCTTCCCGCGCCGAACGTTTCATGGAGGATCCACAAACAGATTGGCAGTGCACATCCGCCTGCGTCGGACAGGCAAGACGAAGGCTCCGACCTACCGCGTCGTCGTCGCCGATTCACGCTCGCCGCGTGATGGCAAGTTCCTGGAGATCATCGGGCACTACAACCCGCGCTCCGAGCCGGTCGAGCTCGTGATCAACGGCGAGCGGGCCCGTCACTGGATCAAGGCCGGCGCGAAGCCGACCGCCACGACCCGTAGCCTGCTCGTACGCAGCGGCATTCCCGACGCCGAAGTCCCACCCACCGCTCGGTGACCAGCAAAGAGGCGGCGCTCGTCGAGCACGTCGCCAAGGCGCTGGTCGATGATCCGGCCGCGGTCGTCGTGACCGAGGAGCAGGACGGCGAATTCCTCAAGCTGCACCTGCAGGTGGGTGAGGCCGATGTGGGCAAGGTCATCGGCCGTGGTGGCCGCATCGCGAAAGCGATCCGGGCCTTGGTGAAGGTCATGGCCACGCGCAGCGGCTCCAAGGTCAACCTCGAGATCGATTGACCGGTCCCGAGCCTGACGGCCTGATCGTCGGCCTCATCCGCGGGCCGCACGGCGTGCGCGGCGAAGTGACCGTCGATCCGCGCACCGACATCGCTGATCGCTTCCGGGTCGGCGCCACCCTGTCCTGTGATGGCATCGGACCGCTGCGGGTCGCCTCGGTCGGGGGACTGTCGGCGAAGCCCTTCGTGCGCTTTGACGGCTACACCGGTCGCCCGCAGGCCGAAACCCTCCAGGGCCGCTTCCTCCGGGTCTCCCGCGTGGAAGCACGCCGCGCCGCCGGCGGAGCGTATCTGTGGGCCGACCTGGTCGGCCTGCAGGTCCTGCACACCGACGGAACGCTGCTCGGCGAAGTGAGCGAGGTCCTCCGCGCGGGCGAGACCGATGTGCTGGTGATCACGCGTCCCGCTACGGCGGACCTGCTGGTCCCGGCCCTCGCCTCGGTCGTGCGTGCGATCGACCTCGCGGCCCGCAGCATCACGATCGCGCCCCAGGAGGAGCTGTGACGCTGCGGATCGATGTCATCACCCTCTTCCCACGGATGTTCGAGAGTCCCTTTCAGGAGAGCATCGTCGCGCGAGCGCGCGCGGCCGGAACGGTCGAGCTGGCCTTCCACGATCTCCGGAGCTGGGCGCCGGACCGCCATCACGTCGTTGACGACGCGCCGTACGGTGGCGGGGCGGGCATGGTGCTCAAGCCCGAGCCGCTGCTCCGCGCGATCCGCTCGGTCGCCGGGTCCGACGGTCACGTCGTCCTCCTGTCCGCGCAGGGCCGGCTCTTCGATCAGGCCGCGGCGCGCCGCTTTGCCGCCCTTCCGCACCTGGTCCTGGTGTGCGGACACTATGAGGGCGTCGACGAGCGGGTCATCGACGCCGCGATCACCGAGGAGCTGTCGA
This sequence comes from Saccharimonadales bacterium (SeqCode), assembly GCA_035525465.1. Taxonomy (GTDB): domain Bacteria; phylum Chloroflexota; class Limnocylindria; order P2-11E; family P2-11E; genus UBA4735. Next base: position 5,073 of record DATLEG010000311.1, on the reverse strand, counting down.
TCGGCGATTACGTCCTGACCGGCGGTGAGCTCGGCGCGATGGTCGTCGTCGACGCCGTGAGCCGGCTCGTGCCCGGGGTCATCGATCCGGCATCGCTCGCCGAGGAATCGCACACCGGCGGCCTGCTCGAAGGCCCGCAGTACACCCGCCCGCCGGAGCTGGATGGTCGCCGGGTGCCCGCCGTCCTGCTCTCCGGTGATCATCAAACGATCGCGAAGTGGCGGCGGGCCGAATCGATACGCCGGACCGCCGAGCGCCGCCCTGAGCTGCTCGACGGCGCCATCCTTACGCCGGCCGAGCGTGCGCGCCTTCCCCGTCCGGCCAGCAAGGCGCCGGTCCGCGACGCCGATCTCATCGCCGCGTACCGCTCGGGTGTCGGGTCGTATCGCATCGCCGCCCGCTTCGGCGTCTCTCCCGCGACGGTCCGATCGCGCCTCCGGTCAGCGGGGGTGCGGCTCCGGGCGCCGCGCAGCACGCTTCGTGGCCCGAGCGTCGCCGAGGTCGTGCGGATGCGCGCGACCGGCCTGACCGTGCGCGAGCTCGCGCGTCACTACGGGGTGTCGCATGTCACGATCCTCGATCGACTGAAGCGGTCCGCGCGCGACTAGCGCCCGCTCGGGAGGCCTCGACCTGCTATCATTCGCTCAGCCCGTGACGATGACAGTGATGCCAATGAACGATGTCCTCAAGACCCTGGCGGCCGAGCAGCTCAAGGCGGATCTCCCCGAGATCCGACCGGGCGACTCGGTCCGGCTGTCGGTGCGCGTCGTCGAAGGGACCCGCGAGCGGCTCCAGAACTTCGAGGGGACCGTCCTGCGGGTGCGCAACGGCGGCCTCGACAAGCAGATCACCGTCCGTCGGATCGCGAGCGGCGTCGGTGTCGAGCGCACCTTCCTCATCCACTCGCCGCGCCTGGAGAAGATCGAGGTCCTGCGCCATGGCCACGCCCGTCGCGCCGCCCTGTATTTCCTCCGCGAGCGCGTGGGCAAGGCCGCGACCCTGCGCGAGAAGCGTCGCTAGGACCCTGACCCGCCGGCGCCACTCGCCAGCCGTTCTCGCCCGCTGGGGCTTCGCCGCCTTCTTCACCGCCGCCGGCATCGCCCACTTCGTCTTTCCGGCGCCGTTCGTCGCGCACCTCCCGCCGATCGTTCCGGGGCGTCTTCCCCTGGTGTACGCGACCGGCCTGATCGAGATCGCGCTGGCCGGCGCCCTGCTCGCGGTCAAGCCGCCACGACGGACGGCCGTCGCGCTGGCCATCGCGGTGTACCTGGTGGTCGTGTTCCCGGGGAACCTCTATGTCGCGATCGCCCAGGTGCCGGTCTATCCGAGCGCGTGGATGGCCTGGGCCCGTCTGCCACTGCAGCCGCTCTTCATGTTCTGGGCCCTGCGCGCGGGCCGATAATCGACCGGTGCCGTCCCTCCGCTACGAACGAGAGCTCTGGGCGAGCGGTCACGCGCGGGTGGTGGGGGTCGATGAGGTCGGCATGGCGACGCTGGCCGGACCGGTGGTCGCCGCCGCCTGCCTGGTGACGCCAGAGGTCCGGCTCATCCGGGCGGTGACCGACTCGAAGCTGCTCTCACGCCAGCAGCGTGAGGAGCTGGTCCCGCAGATCCGCGCCCGCGTCGCGAAGGTCGGGGTCGGCGCGGCCTCGGTCGCCGAGATCGGTCGGCTGAACATCTATCACGCCAGCCATCTGGCGATGAAGCGCGCCCTGCGACAGATCGGCGAGTACGACTGGGTCTTGGTCGATGGACGGCGGATCCTCGACCCGTCCTTCGCGCCGGGCAGGCACACCGAGATCGTGAAGGGCGACCGGAAGAGCTTCGCGATCGCGGCGGCCTCGATCATCGCCAAGGTCGCCCGCGACGGGCTGATGACCAAGCTCTCGGCCAAGTACCCGGGGTATGGCTGGGAGCACAACTGCGGCTACCCGACGATCGACCACCGGAGGGCTCTCGCGGCGCTCGGCGTGACCCCGTTCCATCGTCGTGACTTCGGCACGGTCCGCGTGCTCATCGCGCGGGAAGCGCAGCTCACCTTCGGCCTCGATCTGGGCCTGGATCCCGGCGAGCTCGTGCCCACCCCGACGTAGGGCAGCGGTCGCCGGTGCAAGCCCCTGCCGATCGGTGGTGGGCGTGCCTGATCCGCGGCGAGTGTTCGGCGACGCGGGCGAGCGCCTCGTGGCCGACGCGCTGGCGGCCCGCGGTCTGCGGATCGTCGCCCGGAATGTCCGTACCAGCGACGGCGAGCTCGACCTCATCGCGCGCGACCGGCGGGGCTATCTGTTCGTCGAAGTGAAAACGCGACACGCCGGCTCGTTCGTCTCGGCCGCCGAGGCGGTCGATCGCCGGAAGCTCGACCGGATCCGCAGGCTCGCCCTCGGGTGGCTGGCTCGGCAGGGTCATCCGGCCGGCTCGCTGCGCGTCGTCGTGGCCGCGGTCACGGTCGGGGAGCGGACCACGGTCGAGCTCATCGACGCGGACTAGCGTCGCGTGCGCAGCTCCATGGGATCGCGGTCGCTGCTGCTAGAGCCCCCGGGCGAAGATCTGCGAGCCGGCGATGAGCATCGCGGCGAACGTCGCGACCAGGGCGACCCCGGCGACGGCGAGACGGCGGAGCGCCTGCGACTGCTCGGCATCCAGCTGATGCAGCGGGCCCGGGTGCGCGTGGAGTGGCGCCGGTCCGCTCACTGGCCGCGGCGAGGGCGCTGCCCCCGCCGTCAAAGGAATGGCGTCGCCGAGGAGCGCGTGACCGTAGTGGCGCTCGGCCGCGGCCCGCTCCGGCTGTCCGGCGACACAGAGGGCCTCAAAGAAACGCTCGTACTCCGCCACCGCGCCACCGATGTCGCCCGCGTTCGCGAGGGCGGCGGCGAGCCGGCGATGCGCGCCGAGATGGCAGGGATCCATGCCCACCGCCGACCACAGTGCGGCGACCGCGGACACCCGGTTCCCGGCGCGCGACAGCAGGGATGCGCCCTCGAGCAGGGCGGCGATCTCGGCCCCACGGTCGTCGATGACGGCCGGGAGCGGATCCCGACGTGCGGTCTGATCGATCGTACGCATCGATCGCTCCAAGACAGGCTTCCCCTCATCGTGCACCGCGTCCGGATGTGGACGCTTTGTGCGCTGACCGTACGACGCGAGCCCACTTTCGGTCAATGACCCGGTACCCCCGTACCGGCCGGTCGTACCGTCGCTCGGCGGGCAAGCGACCGCGACCGTGCGCGGGTGGGAAGCGTTGCCCGGACGATCGGCTGCGCGCTCTGGGGCCTGGACACCGAGCTGGTCACCGTCGAGGCCGACGTCGCCAACGGCCTTCCCAGCTTCACCATCGTCGGGCTCCCCGACGCGGCGGTGAAGGAGGCCCGGGAGCGGGTGCGCGCGGCGATCCGCAACGCCGGTTTCGAATTCCCGCTGCGGCGTGTGACCGTCAATCTCGCGCCGGTGGAGCGGCGGAAGGAGGGGAGTGGCTTCGACCTGGCCATCGCGCTCGCGATCCTTCGGGCGACCGACCAGCTGAAGACCGATGTCGCCGGGCTCTGTCTGGGGGAGCTGGGCCTTGATGGAGCGGTGCGTCCGGTGCGTGGCACGATGCCCCGCGTGCGGCGCGCCCGCTCCGCCGGAGTCGACCGCGCGTACGTGGCCGAGGGGAATGCGGTCGAGGCAGCGGCCGCCGGGATCGAGACGATCGCGTTGGGCACGCTGGCCCTGGCCGTCGCGCACCTCGATGGCACGACGCGGCAGGCACCCACGGATCCCCGCGAGATCGAACCATTGCCGTACGCCGGTCCGGATCTCGGTGATGTCGTCGGGCAGGAGATGCCGAAGCAGGCCCTGGAGCTCGCCGCTGCCGGTGGCCACAATCTGCTGTTCATCGGGCCACCCGGTACGGGCAAGACCCTTCTGGCGCGGGCCTTTCCGGGCATCCTTCCGCCGCTCGAGATCGAAGCGGCGATGGCCGCGAGCGCGATCCACAGTGTCGCCGGACTCATCGATCCGGAGCATCCGATCCTCGTCGCGCCGCCGTTCCGTGCGCCGCACCACACCGCGTCGCGACTCAGCCTGGTGGGCGGGGGGACGCCGCCCCGGCCGGGGGAGGTCAGCCTTGCCCACGCCGGCACGCTCTTTCTCGATGAGATCGTGGAGTTCTCGCCAAAGGTCCTCGAGACCCTCCGTGAGCCGCTCGAGGAGGGCGCGATCACCATCTCACGGGCGGGGGCGACGGCGACCTACCCGGCGCGCTTCACGCTGGTGGCGGCGATGAACCCCTGCCCGTGTGGCCACGCCGGCGATCCCGCGGTCCCTTGCAGCTGCCTCCCCGAGGCGGTCGAGCGCTACCGGGGCCGGCTCTCCGGTCCGGTCCTCGATCGCATCGACCTGCGGGTCCATGTACCGCGGGTCCCGTACGAGCGCCTTCGTGATGAAGCGACCGCGGAGCCCTCGAAGACCGTGCGGGCTCGCGTCGTCGCGGCGCGCGAGCGGATGCGCGCCCGCTCCGGCCGTCCCAATGCGGAGCTCGGCGCCGCAGCCCTTCGCCGACATTGCCGCCTGGATGACGGTGCCGATGACCTCATCGGCTCGGCGATGCGTACCCGGCGGCTGTCGCCACGCGCGTATCACCGGGTCTTGCGGGTCGCGCGGACGGCCGCCGACCTCGACGGCCGGGAGCGGATCACGGCGGATGACATCGCGACGGCGCTGCTCCTCCGCGCGCAGCCATGATCACGTTCCGCCCCGGCGATCCGGCGTACCCGCCGCGGCTTCGCGATCTGCGGAGCTGCCCGGATCCGCTCTGGGTCTCTGGCGATCCTGCCGTTCTGGCCCTCCCCGCGGTCGCGATCGTGGGTACCCGCCGGATGAGCCCGTACGGCGAGCGCGTCGCGGCCGAGCTGGCAGGGGTGGTCGCGTCGGCCGGGATCGTCGTCGTCTCGGGCCTGGCCCAAGGCGTCGACACGGTCGCGCACCGGGCAGCGCTCGATGCCGGCGGCCGAAGCGTCGCGGTGCTCGGGGAGGGCCTCACCAGCCACGCCGTGTCGGTACGCGGCCGTCGCCGGGTGGTCTCCTCCCGTCTCC
>DATLEG010000307.1:0-3929 GCA_035525465.1 Saccharimonadales bacterium (SeqCode) | reverse complement strand
GGAGCGCGTCCGTCGCAAGCGTGCCGAGGGCGTCTACGGGCCGGAGACCGACGCGGCCCTCGAGCGGCCGCTCCCCGGCGGCGGACCGATGCTCGCCGACGAGCAGGGCGATCCCTTCACCGCGCTCGCGACGGTGCTGGCCGAGGGCACCGAATACGACCCGCGCAGCCGCAAACCGCTGTTCGGGAAGGGCATCACCTTCGCCCGTCGCAGCGTCATCGGGCTGGTGAAGTGGTGGATCGGTGTCATCGTCGAGCGGCAGGACCGCATCAATCATCTGGTCGGCGCCGCGCTCGTGCGGCTCAACGACGCGTCCTCGCCGGCCTACGAGGCGCGCCTGGCCAAGCTCGAGCGCGCCTGGGCCGACCGCCGCCGCGACGAGGTCGCCGCGAATCTGCACTCGATCTACTTCCAGGCCCGCTTCAGCGGCGACGAGCCGGTCATCCGGGCGCAGTCGGCGCAGTTCGCCGACCTGTTCCGCGGCCGGAAGCGGGTCTGCGACCTGGGGAGCGGCCGCGGGACGTTCCTTGGGCTCATGCGCGACCAGGGCGTCGGTGCCTACGGCGTGGACCTGGATCCGCGGATGGTCGAGCACGCCGCCGCCGCGGGATTCGAGGTGGTCGAAGGCGACGCGCTGGCGCATCTGCGCGGACTGCCGAAGGGCGCGATCGACGGGCTGTTCGCGCGCCACGTCGCCGAGCACATCCTTCCCGGGGAGCTCGTGTCGGTGCTCCGCGAATGCATCCGGGTGCTCACGCCGGGGTCGCCGGTGGTGATGATCACGCCGAACCCGGCGACGCTCACCGTCGGCGCGCACACCTTCTGGCTCGACCCGTCGCATCTGCGCCCGATCCCCCCCGAGCTCTTTCGCTTCTATCTCGAGGTCGAAGGATTCACCGGGGTCGACATCAGGACCCTCGAGCCGAGCGCCGAGCGACTCGATGAGAGCGTCCCCGAGGGCCCGATCCGGAGCAACGTGCAGCTGCTGAACCGCACGTTGTTCGGCGACCGCGACTACGGGGTGATCGGCTACACGCCGGCGTCGTGACGACGGTCCACCAGTTCCATCCGGTGCTCGCGCCCGGGGACGCGATGAGCAATCACGTCTTCGCCCTCCGCGACCGCCTGCGGGACTGGGGCTACGGCGCCGAGGCCTACGCGATCGAGGCGAAGCCGGGCGTCGAAGGGGAGACGCTGCCGTACCGGCGCCTCTTCCGTTCGGTGAAGCCGGACGACCTGCTGCTCCTGCACTACTCGATCGGCAACGAGGTCTTCGCCCAGCTGGCGAAGATCCCGGCGCGCCGCTTTCTCATCTATCACAACGTCACCCCGCCGGAGTTCTTTGCCGGGATCAACCCGCACGCCGCGGCATTCGCCCGTCTCGGCCGCCGCCAGCTGGCCGATCTCGCGCCGCAGGTGGAGCTCGCGATCGGCGTGTCCGAGTACAACCGCCTGGAGCTGGAGGCCGCGGGGTTCACGAACACCGCGACGGTCCCCATCCTCATCGACTGGGAGGCGCTCGATGTCGAGCCGGACCCGGGGGTGGTCTCGGCCTGGTCCCCGCCACCCACGACGCTGCTGTTCGTTGGAAGGATCTCACCGAACAAGCGACAGGACGAGCTCATCCGACTCCTGGCCTACTACCGCCGCTGCATCGACCCCGGGGCGCGGCTCCTGCTCGTCGGCGGGTACCGCGACCAGCCGCAGTACCTCCAGCGCTGCCGCGCCCTGGTGAGCGCGCTCGAGCTCGACCGCGCGGTCACCTTCACCGGTCCGGTGACCCAGGCGCAGCTCGCCGGGTACTACAAGGCCGCGTCGGTCTACCTCTCGCTCTCGGAGCACGAGGGCTTCGGCGTGCCGCTGCTCGAGGCGATGCACCAGGGCGTCCCGGTGGTGGCGCTCGACACCTCCGCGGTGGGGGAGACCGTCGGGAGCGGCGGCCTCCTGCTGCCAAAGAAGGATCTGGCCATCGCGGCGGAGACCTGCGCCCTGGTCACCGAGCGGTCGGAGCTGCGCAAGGCGCTCGTGGCGGCGGGCCACGCCCGCGTCGCGGAGTTCGCCGCTGACGTGGTCGCCGAGCGGACCCGGGCCGTGCTCGGCCTCGCCTGATGCGGCTGCGCGCGGTCCATCAATTCCATCCGACGATCGCCTTCGGCGACGCGGTGGGGAACGATTGCTTCGAGCTCCAGGGGCTGCTCTGGCGGTGCGGTGTGCGCAGCGAGCTCTTTGCCGAAGACGGCCGGCCCGAGGTCCGCGCCTTCGTCCGCGGGTGGCGCGATCTGAAAGAAGAGCGGCTCGCTGACAGCGCCCTCCTGGTGCACGTCTCGATGGGCAACGAGTCGCTCGACGAGGTCGGCGAGCTGCCGGTCCCCAAGGCGGTCGTGTATCACAACATCACCCCCGCCCGGTTCTTCGAAGGAGTCTCCGATCACAACCGCCATTACGCCGAGCTCGGCCGCGCGCAGCTGGCGCGGCTCGCGACGAAGAGCGAGCTTGGGATCGGCGACTCCGAGTTCAACCGCAAGGAGCTGGAGGCCGCCGGCTACGCGAAGACCGCGGTCGTCCCGATCCTCCTCGATTGGCCGGCCTACGACATCGCGCCCGATCCGGCGATCCTGGCGAAGCTGCGAGCGGGCTGGACCGCGATCGTGGCGATGGGGCAGCTGCTGCCGCAGAAGGCGATCCATGACGTCATCGCCGCCTTCGCCGCGTATCGCGAGAGCGACCGGGCCGCGCAGCTCTATCTGGTCGGATCGGGGTCGATGTCCGGGGACTACGGCCGGCGCCTGCAGAGCGACGTCGCGCGGCTCGGTCTCGGCGATGCGGTCACCTTCGCGGGGAAGGTCCCGATGGCCGCCTGGATCGCCTATTACCAGGGCGCGTCGGCGCTCCTCACGCTCTCCGATCACGAGGGGTTCTGGGTGCCCGGCCTGGAAGCGATGCGGTTCGGTCTGCCGATCGTCGCGCATGCCAGCGGCGCGATCCCCGACACCGTCGGTGATGCCGGAGTTCTGCTGTCCGACAAGTCGCCCGGGGCGGTCGCCGCGGCGCTCGAGCGGGTCATCGGCGATCAGGATGTCCGGAGCGACCTCATCGCCAAGGGCCACGCGCGCCTGGCGGAGTTCCAGCCGGAGGCTGTGCGCCGCCGGCTACACGACGCCCTCGCGCTGACCGGCTGGGAGCTCCCGGTGCCCCGGAGACGCACGATCGCTGTGCTCTCGAGCGATCGGCGCTGCGGCGTGCACGACTACGCCGACGCGCTGGCCGACGGCCTGCGTGCCGACGGCCACTCCGTCACTTTCGTCGGGGTCCCGCATCTGGACTCGGCCGAGCTCGCGCGCAAGGTCGCGCACATCCCGGCCGGGACCGACGTGGTGATCATCGAGCACGAGGCCGGGATCTTTCGCGACGTCTCGTTCGTTCAGGCGCTCATCAGCCTCTGGCGGAAGAAGATCCCGGTCGTCGTCTCGTTCCACGAGCTGGAGCCGGAGAAGTTCCACCACTACCGCAAGCTGTCCCACGCGCTCCATTACCGGCCGCGGTACCGGCGAAGCGTCGAGCTGCTGCGCGCGCCGTACATCGCGCTGCGGATCGGCGAATGGTTCCTGCGCTACCGCACCGTGCTCGGACTCATGGGCGGTCTGCCGCGGCGGATCATCACCCACTCCGACCGCTCGCAGCACTGGGTCGGCCTGCTGACCAACGATCACGGCAAGGTCGAGCAGCTTCCGCTGGTGGTCATGCCGCTGGAGGACACGACCCTGCCGCGCGACGCCGCGGCCAAGCGCGCGCTGCGCGAGAAGCTGGGACTGCCGGTGGACCGCTTTCTGTTCATCTCGCCCGGCTTCTTCTTCCCGCGCAAGCGCTTCATCGAGATCATCCGCGCGCTTCCGCCGGAAGCGACGCTCGTCCTCTCCGGCACCAGCTCC
>DATLEG010000306.1:0-4485 GCA_035525465.1 Saccharimonadales bacterium (SeqCode) | reverse complement strand
TGGGCGTCGATCTCGATCTCAGGCATCAGCGGCGCCGCGGTCATGAGGCTCCTCCAGTCCGAGGGCTACGACCAAGCGGGGCTCCGCCGGTTGTGTGGATAGGGTTTCAGTCTACCGCGCGCGCTGCGCCCCGACCAGGGTGGGTCAAATGACGCCGACGATCCCGAGAAGACCCGCGGCGAGCACGACCACGGCGGGGTTCGGGCGGATGTAGACCACGATGACCGCCGCGACGATGCCCCCCACGAGGGCACGCGGATCGTGAAGGAGCGGCACTCCGAGCGCGTAGAGGCTCGCTCCGATGAGCCCAACGCTGACCGGGATGAGCGTGCGGTCGAGCGCACGGATCGTTGCCGAGCGCGAGAGCCGCTCCCACTGGCTCGCGACGAGGATCTGAAGGAGGAGCGGCGGCGTGACGAACGCGACAAGCGCCACGACGGCACCGGGCGCGCCCGCGGCGTAGAAGCCGAGCGGGATGATGAAGAGGATGCCCGGCCCGGGCGTTGCCTGGCCGAGCGCGTAGGCCGTGAGGAATTGCTGCTGGCTGAGCGCCGCGCGCTGGTCGACGAGCTCGCGCTGGAGCTCAGCGAGCACGGACGTCCCACCGCCGAAGCTGACCGCCCCGACGCGGACGAAGAGCAGGGCGAGCTCGACGAGGCTCACGGAAGTGTCTGCGGCGATCGGCGATAGCCGACGACGCCCACGGCGGCGACCACGAGGACCGCCGCGATCATGGGCGCGCCGGCGGCCACGAGCAGGAGCGTCGCGGCCGCAAGGGACGCGGCGAACGACCCGCGCAGCCGGATCGCGCTTTTCCAGAAGGCCGCGGCGAGCACGCCCACCGCCCCCACGAGGATGCCCCGGAAGAAGTGCGCGACCCACGGCTCGCTCGTGGAAAGCCAGGCGAGCGCCGCGACCGTCGCGATGACACCCGGGAGAAAGATGAGCGTGATCGCCGCGACGGTAAGCCTGAGCCCGCCAAGCCGCATCGCGCAGAGCGCGGTCAGATTGACGAATGCCGGTCCGGGCAGCGTATTCGCGATCGCCAGGTCGCGAGTGAAGTCCTCCGCGCGCAGGAGGCCGGTGCGCACGAATGCCGCTTCAAGCCCGGTCCAGCGTGCGGCGCCGAACGCGGTCAGACCCACCCAGAAGAACCGACGGAGGATGGACGCCACAGGCTGACGCCCGGTTGTCAGACGTTGATAAGGGTGGCGATGTCGTAACCGGCGAGGCGGTCGCGGCCTTTGAGCGCGGCCAGCTCGATGAGAAAGGCAAGGGCGACGATCTCGCCCTGAAGCTGCTTCACCAGCTCGATGGTCCCGGCGACGGTTCCCCCGGTCGCGAGCAGATCGTCGACGATGAGGACCTTCGCTCCCGGAGCGATCGCGTCCTTGTGCATCTCGAGCGTCGCCGACCCGTACTCCAGGTCGTACTCGACGCTCACCACGTCACTCGGCAGCTTGCCGAGCTTTCGCACCGGGACGAAGCCGACGCCCAGGGCATAAGCGATCGGGGCACCGAAGATGAAGCCGCGCGACTCCATGCCTACGACGACGTCCACGTGCCGCGGTCCGATCTTCGCCAGCAGGCCGTCGACGGCGCCTTTGAATGATGGGCCGTCCTTGAGGAGCGTCGTGATGTCCTTGAACAGGATCCCGGGCTTGGGGAAGTCGGGGATGTCGCGGATCCGGGCCGCGAGCTCGGACGAAGAAAGGGCCATCGGCGGGAACAGTAACGGACCGGGGTCCGCACCGCCCCGCCGACGGCCCTGCTGATCGTGTGATCGGGGAGCGCGCGGTGGCTACTTCGCGGTGACGGCCTTCAGCTTGCGCTGCTTCTCTTCGGCCATGCCGGAGCCGGCCTCTTCGAGCTTCGACGCGGGCCAGATGCCCGGGATCGCCGGGAAGATCGTGCCTTCCTCTTCCTTGATGTGGTCCTTGAGCGAGGCGTGGATCTTCTTGAGCTGGACGAGCCAGGCGTCGTCGGCCGGGTCCTTCTGCTCGAGCTCGGCGATCGCCTTCTCGAGCTCGGCGACGTCCTTGTCCTGGTGCTCCTGGAAGGTGGCGAGTGGGGTGCCCTTCGCCTTGGGGTCCTTGCTCAGCGGGCCATACACGAACTCGTCCTCGATGTGCTCGTGGACCTTGAGCTCAGGCTTGAGCTCCTTCCAGAGCTGGCCGCGCTGGTCAGGGCTCGCCTGCTCGATCTCGTCGAACTTCTCGCCGGCGTTGAGATGCTCCTGCTTGAGGAAATCGATCGCGTTCATGTGTCTTCTCCATTCGATCGCGTCGGGATGGAGCATCACGCTGCATCAAAGGTGCCGAAGCTCAGCTCGCGACGTGCTCGTCACCGAAGAGCTGCTCGACCGTGTAGCGCGCGCCGTCGAAACGGACGATCGTCACATTGGTGTTCGTTGCCGGGCTGCGCTCCAGACGCGGAAGGATGCCCAGGAAATGGCTGACCAGGATGCGGGTGATGCCTCCGTGCCCAACGACCACCACCTGCTCTCCGGGGTGCTCCCGCAGCAGACCGTCCAGGCATCCGAGTGACCGGGCGAGCGCCTGCTCGAGTGACTCGCCGCCCGGCCAATGCACGAACAGGTCCGAGTCCGCGGTCAGCGCGCTCGGACCAAGCGAGCCATCGTCCCACCGTTTCCCGGAGGCCTCTCCCACGTCGATCTCGCGCAGCTCCGGATGGATCTCCACGCGCAGCTGATGGACCGCGGCGATGGCCCGGGCGGTGTCGCGGGCGCGCGACAGATCGCTTGAGACCACCCGGTCGATGTCCAGATCGGCGAGCGCGGCGGCCACCGCCAGCGCCTGCGACCGGCCGCGCGCGGTGAGCGGGCTGTCGGACTGGCCGGCAAAGACCCCGGCGGCGTTGGCCTCGCTCTCCCCGTGCCGGACGAAGTAGAGCCGGCTCCCGGGCCCGGTCATCGGATGCCGAGGTGCCGGCCGACGCTGTTCCAGTCCGGCACCCGGACGATGTTCGGGTGCTCGAGCCCGCGATTCCAGACCCGGTCGAAGAGATACACCGTGACGCCGCTCGCCGCGAGCGCGGCGGCGATGGTCTCGTCGTCCTCGCAGAAGCCATCGAGGCCGAGCTCCGTCGCCATGCGCACCTTGTAGCGCGCGGAGCTCGACGCGTCGTAGCGGCCGCGTGGCGCGGCCGGATCGAAGTCGCCCTGCGGCTTGAGATAGAGCGCCTTCGCGTGCTGCAGCAGGCCCTTGTCGCGGAGCCAGGTCTCGGTGACCTCGCGCCGGCGCTCCGCCCGTGCGGTGATGAAATACAGCTCGTGACCGGCGGCCGCGAGCGCGGCGAGCACGCCCGGACAGTCCGCATACGGCTCGAGCTCGCTGAAGAACGCTCCGTCATACAGCGCCATCCGGAACCGGTCCTTGTCCGCATCCGGCACCTGCTCGATGGTCCGCAGAAGGTGCCAGCCGAGATCCTGCTCGGGGAGGGTGATGCCGAACTCCTCCGCGAACTTCCGCAGATACGGCACCGCGCACTCGGCGGTCACGTCGTCGAGATCCACCCCGATCCTCATGCCGGTCGCCGCACCGGTTCCATGCGATCGAGCAGCCGGGTGAGCGCATCGCGCCAGTCACCGCGGGTCTCGGTGACGCCGGCCCGGATCTGCCGCTGTCCGTGCTGCGCGCGGGGGAAGATGGCCAGGAGCGCCTTCCGGTCGGCGTCGCCCAGATCGCGACCCATGACGATCCGCAGCTCGGGGCCGCGGACCCGGACTTCGACCGCACCGGCGCGGATGCCACGCAGCTTCACGTCGACGCCGTACAGGAGATTCCGCATCGGCTCGGGCGGCGGTCCGTATCGGTCGGCGAGCTCTTCGCGCAGCGCCACGAGGTCGTCGAGCTCGCGAAGCATCGCGATCCGCCGGTAGGTCTCGAGCTTGCGCGCGCGAGCCGGGATGTAGTCGTCCGGGATCGCGGTCGACAGCGACAGATCCACCACCGCCTCGGCCGCCGGCAGGGCGACCTCGGCGACACCGGCGCGCTGCTCGTTCACCGCCTCCTCGAGCAGCTGCGCGTACAGCTCGAAGCCGACGGCCGCGACGTTCCCGTGCTGCTCGGCGCCGAGGATGTTCCCCGCGCCGCGGATCTCGAGGTCGTGCATCGCGATCTTGAACCCGGCTCCAAGCTCGCTCGCCTCGAACACCGCCTGCAGCCGGGCCCGCGCCTGGTCGGTCAGGCTGGCCTCGCGGTTGTAGAACAGGTACGCGTAGGCCTTTTCGGCGCTGCGGCCGACGCGCCCGCGAAGCTGATAGAGCTGCGCCAGGCCGAGCGTGGCGGCGCGGTCGATGATGATCGTGTTCACGTTCGGGATGTCGAGCCCGGACTCGATGATCGTCGTGCAGACCAGCACGTCGTGGTCCTGATCCGCGAAGTCCACCATCACCCGCTCGAGCTTGCGCTCATCCATCTGTCCGTGCCCGACGATGAACCGCGCCTGCGGGACGAGCGCTCG
>DATLEG010000112.1:0-3247 GCA_035525465.1 Saccharimonadales bacterium (SeqCode) | reverse complement strand
CAGGTCGCCTTCGGCACCGGGGTGCTCGTCGACGGCCTGGACTTCTCGGATGACAAGATGCTGCAGGGCCGGACGTTCTCGTACTCCGACACCCAACGCTACCGGGTGGGGCCGAACTACCTTCAGCTGCCGGTGAACCGGCCGCAGGTGCCGGTCGCGACGAATCAGCGCGACGGACAGCTGTCCCACCACGTCGACCTGGCGCCCGGGCAGGATCCCCACATCAACTACGAGCCGAATACGGCCGGTGGCCTGCGCGAGGCGGAGCCGGCCGGCGCAGCCCATGAGCCGCTTGTCGAAGGTCGGCTCACGCGCGCGACGATCGCCCGAACGAACGACTACCAGCAGGCCGGCGAGCGCTACCGGACGATGCCCGCCAACGAGCGCGAGGATCTGATCCTCAACCTCGGGACCCTGCTCGCCCAATGCGCCCGCCCGATCCAGGACAAGATGGTCTGGCACTTCACCCAGTGCGACGCCCAGCTTGGCGGTCGTGTCGCGGACGCCCTCGGGTCGTCCGCTGCGGCGGCGAAGCGGGAGCCCGCCGCGCCTCGCTGAGCGGAGAGAAAGAGCGGCGCCGGGGGGAACGACCGGTGCGGATCGGGAAGGGGATCGCCGGATGCGGTGTCACGAATGCGCGTTGACCGGCGGGGACGCCATCGCGGTGGGACTCTGTAAGTTCTGCTTCGTTGGGCTGTGCAAGCGCCATCTCGTCGAGCTGCATCGCGATCCACCGGTGGTCCCGCAGTTCTCCTGTCACCACCGTCCGGGTGAAGGTGGCCGGCCGGCCTAGCCGTCAGTTCGTTCCCGCGAGCTCCAGGACGAGCTGGGTGGCGACGCGGCCGGCGGCCTCGAGGCGCGCGGGGGTCACCATGGCGATCGTGTCCCCGGTCGTATGGAACGCACCGACGTCGCTCCAGGCGATGATCGCCGCCGGGACGCCCCGCCGGACATAGGTCAGATGGTCGCTCCCGCCCACGCGTGGGGTATAGGTGAGCCCGTATCCCTGGCGCTCCGCGGCGGCCTTGGCCCTGGCGTGCAGGGCGAAGCTCTCCTCCGATGCCGCGAGTGAATCGCCGCAGCAACCCACGACGTCGAGGTTGACGAAGGCGACGATGTTCGTCGGGCGCAGCGGCGTGACGAGGGACCGGTTCAGGAAGGTCTCCGAGCCGACAAGACCCTCCTCTTCCCCGGCGAAGAGCGCGAAGATCACCGGATTCTTCAGCATGTCGCGGTGCGCCACGAGCACCCGAGCCATCTCCAGGACGACCGCAGGGCCGGAGCCGTTGTCGTTCGCGCCCGGAAAGACCGTTCCATCCGGATCCGTGCCGATGCCGTCGAGGTGACCACCGGTGAGGACGAAGCGGTCGGCCCGCGCGGGGTCGGTGCCGCGGAGGATGCCGACGACGTTCGTTCCGGTGATGTCACGCACCTGGCCCAGCGGCACGGAAAGCCGCACCCGGACATCGGTCTCGAACGAGAGCGGCTCCGGGACCAGGACGCGCAGGCTCGGCCGGGTCTGGGCGCGCCGCAGCCGGTCCTCGAGGGCGGTGCGCAGATCGGCGATACGGCGGCCTGATCCGGCGATGAGCTCGTTCGCCACGTCCTCGGTGACGGTCATCACCGGGATCGTCTCGCGCTCGAAGGCGGCGACGTACGACGGCTTGATGAGCGGTCCGCTCACCATCGTCGCGACCTGGATCACCCCGACGGCACCCTCCCGCCGCGCGATGTCGATCCGGTCGCCCCCCAGGCCGGGACCGGCGATCAGCACGATGTTCCCCTCCGGGCGCACGCCCTGGTAGTCGCTGTAGCCGGCGACCTTGTTGCCGCCGCCGACATAGATCACGCGACCCTCCGCCGTCCCGCCTCCCCGCCGGCCACCCACGCTCTCGCTGAAATCCTGACGGGGCACGTAGCGCTTCGGGTCGGCGCCGATCCGCTCGAGGGACGGCATCGCCACCAGGCCGACGTCGGCCATCCTGAAGGACTGCTCGAAGGTCCCGTTGTCGCCGCCCGGCTCGAGGCCGAGCGCGCGGAAGCGCTCGATCACGTACGCCGCGGCCTCGCCGTACCCCTTCGACCCGGTGTAGCGGCCTTCCCGGGCGGGATCGCCGATGTAGCGAAGGTGGGTCATCGCCCGCTCCCCCTCGAAGTCCTTGGCCATGGCGGTGAGCCCGGCCGCGGGACCGGTGAGCGGTACGACGACGCGGATCGCGACCACGGCCGCGGCGAGCACGCCGACCGTCCGGCAGCGGAGCAGCCCACCCAGCGCGACCGGGACCCGCTCGAAGAGCAGCCGGAGGCCGTGGCCGATCAGGTTGAAGCCAAGCACCGCCGTCGCGAACGCCACCGCCGGGACCAGGGCGATCCAGGGAGCGCGGTAGACCTCGAAGCGGCCCTGCGACAGGATGGCGCCCCACTCCGGCGCCGAGAAGAAGAAGACCCGTCCGCCACCGCGCCCGACGTCATCGAGCGGGATGTTCGTGCCGCCACCGACGACGTAGCCGAGGAAGCCAAGCTCCCCGAGGGCGAGCACGATCGCGCTTGCCTCGAGCGCCGCCGTCACGGCGAGGACCGGCAGCAGGTTCGGGACGGCATGGCGCGCGAAGACCGCGAGCTCGGTGAGGCCCCCGCTCCGGGCGGCCTCGAGGAACGGACGTCCTTTGAGCGACACCAGGGCCGAGCGGGTCGCGCGGCCGAACCCGGCCCACCCGGTGATGGCCAGCGCCGCGGCGAAGGCCGACAGACCTGACCG
This sequence comes from Saccharimonadales bacterium (SeqCode), assembly GCA_035525465.1. Taxonomy (GTDB): domain Bacteria; phylum Chloroflexota; class Limnocylindria; order P2-11E; family P2-11E; genus UBA4735. The sequence goes on along the minus strand of DATLEG010000112.1, from coordinate 489 downwards.
GATGTCGAACGCGAAGATCCAGAGCACCGCGAACAGGAGCGCGGGGAAGGCGGAGAACGCGTCGATGAGCGCCGAGACCAGCCGGTCGATCCAGCGGCCGGCGAACCAGCCCGCCAGGGCGCCCAACGCGACGCCGACCGCGAGACGGACCACCAGGACGACGAACGCGAGGGTCATCGTCGCCTGCGCGCCATACATGATCGCGACCCAGATATCGCGCCCTTGCCGGTCCGAGCCCAGGGGAAAGCCGTACTGGCCGGGCTCGAACGGCGCCGGCACCGACCGGGTGCCGTCCTGGATGAAGGTGTGCTGCTTGATCGGATCGACCGCGGTGAGGAGCGGCGCGCCGAACCCGAGCACCAGCCAGGCACCGATCAACGCCGCGCCGACGACGAGCTGCCAGCTGACCCCCCGCGGGCGGAAGGTCCGCGTCACGCCTGGGTCCCGGTCGCGGCATGCGCGAACCGCGCGGCCACGGCATCGAGGCCT
>DATLEG010000304.1:0-8091 GCA_035525465.1 Saccharimonadales bacterium (SeqCode) | reverse complement strand
AGATCATCTTCCCGGTCGCCGTCGCGGTGCAGCCGCTGTCCGGCCTGGCCTTGATCTTCCTTGCCGGGTACAACAACAACTTCTTCAGCCACTACTGGCTCTGGATCGCGCTCATCCTGTACGCCGGCCTTTTCTATCTCGCGACGTTCGTGCAGATCCCGCTCATCGAGAAAATGATCCACCTCGCCAAGGCCGGACCGCCGACGCCGGAGTTCATGGCGCTGGCCAAGCGGGCACAGCGCAACGGTCCGATGCTGACCTTCGGCCTGCTCATCATCGTCGTGCTCATGATCAGCAAACCGGGCGGGTGATCGGCCGATAGCATGGGGGTGTGAACCCCCGCCGCATCGGCCTCATCGCCGCGGTCGCCGTCGTCGTCTTCGGCCTGGACCGGATCACCAAGGCGATCGTCGCCTCGGCGCTACCTCTCGGGGAGTCGGTCGAGCTTTTCGGGCCATTGGTCCGGTTCACCCATGTGCGGAACAGCGGCGCGGCCTTCGGCCTGCTCCCCGAGCGGACGACGCTCCTGTCCATTCTCTCGGTCGTGGCCGTTGTCGCGATCCTGTATTACTACCGGCAGCTCGCGGCGCGGTCGCCCCTCATCGCGGCGACCCTCGGGATGCAGCTTGGTGGCGCGTTCGGGAACCTCGTGGACCGCGTGGGCCAGGGGTACGTCATCGACTTCGTGGACATCGGGTTCGATCCCTCCCCACGGTTTTGGGCGTTCAACGTCGCCGACTCGTCGATCGTCGTCGGGATCCTGCTCGTGATCGCGACGCTCTGGTGGGAGGAGCGCTCGCCCGCGCACCCGACCACGGCCTCGTGAGCGAGCGACTCTCCCTCGCGGTCACCGAGTCCGGATCCCGGGTCGACCGGTTCCTCGCCGAGCGCACGCAGCTCTCGCGCAGCGCCATCGCCCGCCTGGCCCGGGATGGCCACGTGGTCGTCGATGGCCTGGCCGTCGAGCCCTCGTACAAGGTCCACGCCGGAGAGGCGATCGTCGTTGACGTGCCCGATGCGGCGCCGGCGCTGTCGCTGCTGGCCGAGGACATCCCGATCGACATCCTGTACGAGGATGATGACGTCCTGGTCGTGAACAAGCCGGCCGGCCTCGTCGTCCACCCGGCGTACGGGCATCACACCGGCACGCTGGTGAATGCCGTGGTCGGCAAGATCGCCGCCGACACCGGTCGCGAGGCTGCCCGCCCGGGGATCGTCCATCGCCTCGATAAGGACACCAGTGGGGTGATGATCATCGCGAAGAACGACGTTGCCCAGCTGGCCCTGTCGAGGCAGATCCAGGGCAAGCGCTTCGAGAAGGAATACCTCGCGCTCGTCTGGGGCGACCCGGGAGCGCAGCCGGCGATCGTCGAGGGGCCGATCCTCCGCGACCCGAACGATCGCCGGCGGATGGTGGTGCGTGCCGGCGGCCGCGATTCGACCACCCGGTTCTCCCGGCTCGCGGTCTACCGCGCCGCCGCCGACCGGCCGGCGCTCCTGCACGTCCGTCCGGTCACCGGCCGCACGCACCAGATCCGCGTGCACCTCGCGTTCGCCCGACTCCCTATCGTTGGTGATCCGGTGTACGGGCGGCGCAGCGACGAGAGTGGCCTCGGGCGGCAATTCCTGCACGCCTGGCGGCTGACCGTGAATCTGCCCCACGGGGGACCGCAGACCTTCGTCGCCCCGCTCGCTCCGGATCTGGGCGCCTACCTCGATCAGCTCGGTGCGCCCGAGGATGTCGTCGCGCCGTTCGGAGCGGTGCGCTGAGCGCGATCGACGGGCGGGGCCTCCTGGTGATCATCTCGGCCCCCTCCGGGGCGGGGAAGGACACGGTCATCCAGCGGTTGGTGAAGATCGTCCCGGACAGCGTCGTCTATGTGACCGCGACGAGCCGCAAGCCACGGCCGAACGAGGTGCAGGGCCAGGATTACTTCTTCTACGGACCGGAAAAGTTCCGCGAGGAGATCGAGGCCGGGAATTTTCTCGAATGGTCGATGGTCCATGGGGATTTCAAGGGCGTCCGGCGCGACGCGCTCGCGGACACGCTGCGGGCCCACCGCGTCGTCATCGTGAAGCCAGAGCCCCAGGGCATGCGGAAGATCAAGGCCCTCCTGCCGGAGGCGCTCACGGTGTTCATCATGCCACCCTCGGTCGGCTCGCTTCGCCAGCGGCTCCTCACCCGTGGCACCGAGACCCCGGAGCAGCTGGAGCTGCGCCTGCGGAACGCGGAGATCGAGATGGCGGCGGCGCCCGAATACGACCACGTCGTCGTGAACGAGGACGGCCGGATCGACGAGACGGTGCAGGCGATCGCGGCGATCATCGCCAAGGAGGCGGAGCGCCCGCGCCACTACGAGCTGTGACCGCGCGGGCGGAGGTCGCGGTCTTTGCCGGGCTGCGCGGACCGGCCCATACCTTCACCTACGCCGTCCCCGCGGGCCTGGAGCTCCTGCCCGGACAGCTGGTCCGGATCGGCTTCGGAGCGCGGGCGGTGCAGGGGGTCGTGGTCACCGTCGACCCACCGGCGCCGGAGGCGGCGCTCAAGCCGATCGAGGCCCTGCTGCATCCGCTCCCGCTCCTCGCGGCGCCGCAGCTGGCCCTCGCCCGCTGGATCGCGGAGCGCTACCGCTGCGGTCTCGCCGACGCGGTCCGGGCGATGCTGCCGCCCGCTCTCGCCGCCCGGGCGCGCGGCGGCCTGCCCGCATCGCGCGGCGGCCGGACCGAAGCGGTGTTCGCGATCACCCCGGCGGGCAGCGAGGCCCTTGCGGTGCCCCCTCCCGGCCTGGGCGCCCGGCAGCTCGCGACGCTGCGGGCGCTCGCGGCAGGCGCGGTGACCGGTGCCGATCTCGTGGCCGCGGGCGCGAGCCCCGATGCGGCTGGGCGCCTCGCGGCGCGCGGCCTCGCCACCACCGGACGCCGCGGGGTCCGGCGCGTTCCGCTCGAGTTCGGGATCGCCGACGGCGACCTGGCGCGCGAGGCGACGCTCACCGACCCGCAGGCCGCGGCCCTCGAGGCCATCACCGCGGCGATGGGGACCGGGCGCGCGGCGCTGCTCCACGGCGTGACCGCGAGTGGGAAGACCGAGGTCTACCTCCGTGCGACGGAGCAGGCCCTGGGCCGGGGCCTGGGGGCGATCATCCTGGTCCCCGAGATCGCGCTCACCGCGCAGATCGTGGCCCGGTTCGTGGCCCGGTTCGGTGACCGGGTCGCGCTGCTGCACAGCGCGCTGTCGGCGGGCGAGCGCTTCGACGAGTGGCGGCGGGTGCTGGACGGCGTCGCCGACGTCGTCATCGGGTCACGGTCGGCGCTCTTTGCGCCGCTGCCGCGTCCTGGCCTCATCGTCGTCGATGAGGAGCAGGAGCCCTCCTACAAGCAGGAGAGCGCCCCGCGCTATCACGCGGTGGACGCGGCGATCGAGCTCGGCCGGCTCACCGGAGCCGCGGTGGTGCTCGGGAGCGCGACCCCGCGCGTCGTGACCTATCACGCCGCAATGCGGGGGAGCCTGGTACTCCTCCCGCTGCCCGAGCGGGTGCAGGACCTGCCGATGCCCTCGACGACGATCGTCGATCTGAGAGTGGAGCTGAAGGCGGGAAATCGCACGACCTTGTCAGAGACGTTGCGCACCGCCCTTCGCCGGACGGTGGCGCGCGGAGAGCAGGCGATCCTGTATCTCAACCGCCGCGGCCTTGCGACCGTGGTGCTCTGTCGGGCCTGCGGCCACGTCGTTCCCTGCCCGGCGTGCGATATCCCGTTCGCTCTCCACAACGACGGCCGGCTCGTGTGCCACCGCTGCGGGCGTGAGGAGCCACGCGCACCTACGGTCTGCATGCAGTGCGGCTCGGACAAGATCCGGCATCTCGGCGTCGGGACGCAACGGGTCGAGGAAGATGTTCGCGCCGCGGTCCCCGGGGCGCGAGTGCTCCGCCTGGACCGGGATGCGGTGAAGGCGAAGGGCGCGCATGCGGCGGCGTTCGAGCAGATGCGCTCGGGGAGGGCGCAGGTCATCGTCGGGACGCAGATGGTCGCGAAGGGGTTCGACTTCCCCGGGGTGACGCTCGTCGGCGTGGTGAACGCCGACACCGTGCTCAATCTCCCCGATCACACCGCCACGGAGCGGACCTTCCAGCTGCTCACGCAGGTGCTGGGCCGATCCGGTCGCGGCAGCGCGGCCGGCCATGGGATCCTCCAGACCTACCTGCCGGATCACTACGTCATTCGCGCCGCAGCCGCGCACGACTACGCGACGTTCGTTGCCGCGGAGCTTGCCGTCCGGCGGCGGTTCGGCCATCCGCCATTCGGCCGGCTCATCCTGCTGCAGACCGCGGCGAAGCGCGAGGAGACCGTGCTGCGCCGCGCGACCGAGCTCGCCGGCCTCTTGCGCGCCGCCGCCGCCGGTGAGGCCGAGGTGCTCGGTCCCGCGCCGGCGTTCGCGGCGAAGCTGCGCGGCGATCATCGGGCCCAGCTCGTGCTGCGGGGGACGGACCCTGGTGCGGTCCTCGACCGGGTCCGCGTCGGCTCCGAATGGGTCGTTGACGTGGACCCGTTGACCCTGCTCGGCTAGCGTTCTCGCATGAGCGATGAGGTCGCGCCGGTCGACGCCCCCGACGAAGAAGGTTCGCCGGAGCCCCGGATCTGGATCACCAAGGGCACCCCGTGGACGATCGATCCGTCCCGGCGGGAGCGGTGGTCCACGGCCGCCGCGGTCGCCGAGCAGGCGGTGGAGGTGCGGCAGGTCGGCGATCCGGTGCTGCACGCGCCGGGAAAGAAGCCGCGGATGGACCGCAAAGAGCTCGAGGTCCTGGTCCAGCGGATGTTCGCATCGATGATCGCCGCGCACGGTGTGGGCATCGCGGCGCAGCAGATCGGCGTCCCGCTTCGGGTGGTCATCATCGATGTGGACGAGGCCGGCATCGTCGCGGTGAACCCCGAGATCGACTGGGTCAGCCCTGAGGTCGAGGAGACGAGCGAGGGCTGCCTCTCGGTACGCGGGATGTACGGGATGCTCGAGCGACCGCTCGTGGCCCGTCTGTCGGCGGTCGATCTGGGCGGCAAGCGGTTCACCATCGAGGGGGAGGACATGGGCGCGCAATGCATGCTCCACGAGACCGACCATACGAACGGTGTCCTCTACACCGACCGGTTGCGCCTGCGCACCGACCTCTTCACCGTTGGCCCCGACGACCCGGACGAGGAGCACCGGTCGCTGTCGGGGCACAGCCGGGCGCAGATGGAGCGGACGACGTCGTAGGGAGCGGGCCGCCGCGCGCCGTGTTCCTCGGCACACCGGCGTTCGCCGTGCCATCGCTCGATGCCCTCATCGATCTCGCGGCGGGCGGAGCGATCGATCTGGCCGGCGTGGTGACCCAACCGGATCGACCCGGGCATCGTGGTCGCATCACCGCGTCGGCGATCGCGCGGCGCGCCACGGAGCGCGGTCTCACCGTGCTCCGGCCGGACCGCCTGCGCGCGGACGGGCTGGAGGCGGTGCTCGCGCTCCGACCGGAGGTGCTCGTCTGGGCGGCGTACGGGAATCTGATCCCCCCCGCCTTGCTCGACGCGGCGGGGGGGCGGGCGGTGAACGTCCATGCGTCGCTGCTGCCCCGCTGGCGCGGTGCCGCTCCGGTGGCCCACGCGATCCTGGCGGGGGATCCGGAGACCGGGGTCACGTTGATGGAGGGGACCGCCGAGCTCGATGCCGGCGCGATCGTCGCGTCGCGGCGGACACCGGTCCTGCCCGATGAGGATGCGGGCGAGCTCGCGGCGCGCCTCGCGGCGCTGGGGGGCGAGCTCCTCCGCGAGCGGCTCTGCGCCTATCTCGACGGAGAGCTGCCTCCGCGGGCGCAGGATGCCGTGGGAGTGACCTGGGCCCCAAAGCTCACGAGCGCGGACGGCCACCTTGATCTCGCCGAGCCGGCCGAGGCGCTCGCCCGGCGGGTGCGGGCGATGACCCCCAGCCCCGGAGCTTGGACGATGTTCCGTGGCCAACGGCTCCTTGTCGTGCGGGCCGCGGTCAGCGGCGACCGGGGGACCGACCACGGGACGCTCGCCGCACCCGCTGGTCAGCCACAGGTCGCTGCCGGCGCGGGCTGGCTCCGGCTCCTCGAGGTCAAGCCCGCCGGAAAGCGGGCGATGGCCGGAGCCGACTGGATCCGCGGCCTGAGCCTGCGTCCGGGCGAACGCGTGGGATCATGACCCGCGGAAGGGACAGCACGCCGAGCGAGCCGGCCGACCGCGACACGGCGACGCCGGGACCGCCACCGGCGATCAGTGACGTGGCCGACGCCGCGCTCCTGGCCTGGCTCGCGACCCACGGCCAGCCGCGCTATCGCCTGGGTCAGATCCGGCGGCACGCGGCGCGCACCAGCGCCGCCGACTGGGGCGCGCTCACCGACCTTCCGGTCGCGCTGCGCGACGCGCTTTCCGCGGACTTTCGCTGGTCGGCCGTCGTGCCGGTCACCGAGCTCGCCAGCGCCGACGGAGAGACCCGCAAGGCGCTCCTGCGGCTCCACGACGGCCATCTCATCGAAAGCGTCCTCATGCCGCACCATGGCGCGCGCAACTCGGTGTGCCTCTCGACGCAAGCCGGTTGCCCGATGGCCTGCGCCTTCTGCGCGACGGGCGAGATGGGCCTCATCCGCAACCTCACCTCCGGCGAGATCGTCGACCAGGTCCGCTATTGGCAGCGTGAGCTCGCACGACAGGGCGAGCGGGTCTCGCACGTGGTGTACATGGGCATGGGTGAGCCGTTCAACAATTACGGTCCGACGCTCGCATCGGTGCGCGCCCTGATCGCCGGGGACGCGTTCGGGATCAGCCCGCGGCGCATCACCATTTCCACCTGCGGGGTGGTGCCGAAGATCGACCAGCTTGCGGCGGAAGGGCTGCCGATCAACCTCGCCGTGTCGCTTCACGCGGCCGATGACCGCACGCGCACGGCGATCATGCCGATCAACCAGCGCTGGGGGATCGACGAGGTGCTGGCAGCGTCCGCCCGCTATGTGCGCAGCACGAAGCGCCGGGTGACATTCGAATACATCCTGCTCGCGGGAGTGAACGACTCAGAGAAAGCGGCGACTGCGCTTGCGACGCGGATCGCCGGCTCCGGGCCGGTCCGCGACTATCACGTCAACCTCATCCCGGTGAACGCCGGTCCAGGGGGTTTCCGCCGGCCCGAGTCAGGGGCGATGGAGCGGTTCGCCCAGGTCCTCCGCTCGGCCGGGATCGCCGCGACGGTGCGGATCAGCAAAGGTCAGGACATCCAGGCCGGCTGCGGGCAGCTGAAGGTGGAGGAGCGGTCGCCGGCCAAGGAGCACGCGCAGGCGGTGAAGGGCCGGCCACCCGGGGGAGCGGGCTAGGAGGCCTTGGCCGCCTTCTTCGCCATCCGGGCGTCCTTCGTCTGGGTGCGCAGGCAGCGGGTGCAGACGAGCAGCTTAGTCCCGCTGATCATCGCCGGGTGCAGGTTCGCGTCGAAACGACGCTTCGTGTGCACTTTCGAGTGACTCACATTCGATCCGAAGGCGGCGTGCTTGCCGCAGAGCGCGCAGGCGCGGGGCATCGGTTCACCTCAACTGAAGGACTTCGCGAGGGATCGCGGGCCACCGCGACCGTGCTCGCGGCTGGTAAAGTCCGACCATCGTAACACGGTGTGATGGGGAAGCGGTCCAGCGGGCGCTGGCGGCGGCGGCGGCGCGCCTGGAGGGCGCGGTCGACGAAGTGAACGCGCTCAATGTGTATCCGGTCCCCGACGGCGATACCGGCACCAACATGCTCCACACGATCAGGACCGCGCTGCAGCATGCCGAGCGGTCGGCGGATCGCGGCGCCGCGGCGGTCGCGGCGGCGGCGGCCCACGGGGCGCTCATGGGCGCGCGCGGCAACAGCGGGGTGATCCTCAGCCAGATCTTGCGGGGACTGAAGGATGCGCTGGCCGAGGGCGAGGTCGATCTCCGGTCGGCGTTCGCGAAGGGCTCGGCGCACGCGATGGCGGCGGTGACGGCGCCAGCGCCGGGCACGATCCTCACGGCGCTCGCGGAGATCGAGACCGTCGTGCGTCGTGGTCGGTCCGAAGCGGTCGATGTGCTGCAGGCG
>DATLEG010000303.1:0-5121 GCA_035525465.1 Saccharimonadales bacterium (SeqCode) | reverse complement strand
CGGGCCGCGCCCCACCGGCCCCCGCGACCGAAGCAGCCGCGAAGCGGCAGCGAAGGGAGCAGGGATCAGAGGACGATGTGCCTGCGTCGGAGGGTGGCGGGCATTCCGCTCACTGCGCCGGTCAGGTGCGTCATCGGGCGGTGGACGTGCCTAACGGACCGGCCTTGTTCGCGTAATACCCGCCACCCTCCTTGAACGGTCTTGGGTGCCCTTGAACGGTGTTGGGTGCCGCCGTGCGTCGGCGGCGGCTGCTCTTACAGCTTGCCGCCGAGCAGGCCGCTTTGGTTGAGGGCCAGGCAGATGATCGCGATCGCGGCGAGGGGGGCTTTGGACCAGCGGCCGCTGACCAGCATCAGGACACCGCAGATGAGCGCGACGATCGCCAGGATGAATCCGATGCTCACGAGTCTCTCCTCCATGCGCTAGCTGGCCGCAGCCTAGCAACATGCGGCCCGGTCACCTCCCCAGCTCGGCCAGAGCGCGGTCCAGGGCTTCCAGGCCGCCTCGCAGGGTGGCGGTGGGCATGCCGAAGCCGATCCGGAGGTGACGCTCGGCGCCGAAGTGGATGCCGGGGACGAGCATCGTGCTCCAGTCGGCGATCAGCCGGTCGGCGAAGGCGGCGGATTCGATCGGGAAGCTGTAGCCGAAGAAGCAGATCGCGCCGGCGGCGGGCGCGACCCAGTGGAGCTCCTGGGCATGGGAGGCGGCCCAGGACTCGAGGATCGGCCAGCGTTCGCCGAGGAGGAAGCGTGCGCGCTTCAGCAGCTGCGGCCGGCGCGCGAGCGCGATCTCGGCCAGAAGATCGGAGAGCGTCGCGGGAGCGATGGTCGTGTAGTCCTTCAGCGACAGCGCGGCGGCGATGCGGTCCGGCGGCGCGACGATCCACCCGACCCGCAGGCCGGGAAGGCCATAGGTCTTCGAGAGCCCGCCGGTGACGATGATCCGCTCGTGATGGCTCGACTCGGAGAAGAAGGTGGCGGTCTCGCCACCGATGCGCTCCGCGCCGCGGAAGACCTCATCCGCCAGGATCCAGGCGCCGTGCTGCGCCGCGACCCCTGCGATGTCGAAGATCTCCGGCGTGGACAGGACCTGCCCGGTCGGGTTGTTCGGGTTGCAGATGCAGATGACCTTGGTCCGGTCGTTCACCGCCGCCCGGAGCGCCTCGAGGTCCACCTTCCAGCCCCACTCTTCGCGCAGCCAGACCTCTCGCACCCGCGCGCCGAGGCCGCGGGCGATGCCGTGGAGCTGCAGATAGCTCGGCATGAGCATCACGACCTCGTCGCCCGGCTCCAGGAGCGTCGCGAGGGCAAGGAAGTTCGCCTCGGAGGTGCCGGTGGTCAGGAGCACGTTCTCCGGGGCCGCCGGTGCATGGAACGACGCCACCAGCGCGCGCGTGGCCTCGCGGCCGGGGCCGGCGGAGTACCCGAGGCGCTCGCGGCCGAGGGCGGAAAGATCGCGCGCCGCCTCCTCCAGCGTGAGCGCCTCGAGCCCCGATTCGGACAGGTCGAAGCGGACCGAGTGCTCGTGGGTCGACTGCATCCGCTCCATCGCGAATTCGGGAAGCCGCATCGCGCCCTATCCTGTACGAAAACCTGTAGGGAGGCCCGCTCTGGGGAGCCGGGCCTTTTTGGGCGTTCGGTCGGGGGGACGATGCGGGGACTGTTCGGGAAGGCGCCGCGGGCCGACAGGCTCGTCGTCGGATTGGGGAATCCGGGCGACGGGTATGCCGCCACGCGCCATAACGTCGGGTTCCAGGTCGTCGCCCGTCTGGCCAAGCGCGGGCGCCTCGAGTTCTCGGTCAAAGCGGGGGATGCCCGGGTCGCGGAGGGCGAGCTGGGTGGGATGCGCATCGCGATCGCGCGGCCACAGACCTTCATGAACGACTCCGGTCGGTCGGTGCGGAAGCTCTTGGACCGGTATCGCCTCGCCCCGGCGGACCTCATCGTCATCTCCGATGACATCGACCTGCCACTCGGGAAGCTGCGCCTGCGCGCGAACGGCGGTCCGGGAACGCACAACGGGATGCGCTCGATCGTGGGCGCGGTCGGACCGGATTTCGCGCGCCTCCGGGTCGGCGTCGCGCCGGTCGATCCGCGGACCGAGCTCCCCGATCTCGCGGACTTCGTCCTCCAGCCATTCGCTCCCGAAGAGCTGGAGGCGGTCGGCTCGGCGGTGACCCGGGCGGCGGAGGCGGTGGAGGTCGCGCTCCGCGATCTTCGCCGGGCGATGGATCAGTTCAATGGCTAGGTCGGCGGTGCCGGAGACGGCGACGGCGCAGGCACGGCTCGCCGGTCTGCTCTCCCTCGCCGAGGGGAGCGTGGCCTACCGCGAGCTCGCCCAGCGTGTCGCCGCGGGCGGAACGATCGCCGTCGCCGAGGCGACCGCCGGGGGCCGGGCGTTCGCCTGGTCCGCGCTCTCGGCGGTCTCCGGCCGCACGGTGCTGCTCGTGGCACCGAACGAGGATCGGGCCCGGCGGTGGCGGGCGGAGCTGGCGGGCTGGCTGGGGGACGAACGGGTGCTCCTGTTCCCTGAGCGCGAATCGATGCCGTACGAGACCGCCTTCCCGTCGGCGAGCGCCGTCCACCAGCGTCTCCTGGCGCTCTGGCGCCTTCGAGAGCCCGGACCGCTCGCGGTGGTCGCGCCGCTCCGCGCGCTGCTCCAGCACACCATCGCGCCGGACGATCTCGCCGAGCGCGGACGCGCGCTGCATCCGGGCGACCGGCTTCCCTGGCAGGCGACCGCGACCTGGCTCCTCGCGCTCGGCTATGAGCCGGTCCCCGAGGTGAGCGAGCCGGGGACGTTCTCGCGCCGCGGCGGGATCATCGACGTCTACCCGGCGTCGGCGACCGAGCCGGCTCGGGTCGAGCTCTTCGGCGACGACATCGAGACGATCCGATCGTTCGATCCGGTGACCCAGCGCTCGCAGGCACCGATCCTGGAGCTCGTCATCCTCCCGGCACGCGAGATCGGGGTCCACCGCGGCCCCGAGCTGGCCGAGCGCCTCGCCGCCGTGGGCTGGGACACCCTGCCCGAGGGCCTCGCCACCTTCGCCGCGCTCCTCGAGGGAGCGCGGCAGGGCGCGTACGTCGCCGGGCTCGAGGCGTTCGCGCCGGTGCTCGGAGGGGCGAGCTCGCTGCTGGCGCACCTCCCGCCCGACCGCTCGACCGTCGTCTTCGAGGACTCGGTGGAGCTCGCCCTCGCCTGGGACTCGCATGAGGCGCAGGCCGATGAGCGCCGGGAGGAGCTGCGCATCGAGGGTCTTCCCGTCGCGGCCTTCCCGCCGCCGTACGTCCCGCGGACCCAGCTGGAACGGGAAGCGGCGACCTGTGGCTCGATCCGGGTCGCCCCCCAGGACGACGCGCTCCGGCTGGGCTGGGGCAGCGCGCCCGGCTACGCCGGACGCCTCGACGCCTTCCTCACCGAGATCGCCGCCGCCGGGAGCGGGACGCGGGTCATCGCCTCCCCGCAGGCCGCGCGCCTGGCCGAGCTCCTCGCCGAGCGCGAGGTGACCGCGACCCCGGCCGAGACCCTCCCCGACCCTCCCGCGCGGGGAGCGCTCGTCCTGCTCCATGTCCCGCTCGCCGAGGGCTTCGCCATCCCGGAGCTCGGCCTGCGCGTCTTCACCGACGCCGAGGTCTTCGGGTTCCGCAAGCCACGTCACCCGGAGCGACGCCGTCGTCGGGTGGCGGTCGGCTCGTTCCTCCAGGATCTGCGTCCGGGCGACCATGTCGTCCACGAGGATTCGGGCATCGCCCGATTCGAGGGCTTCGAGACCAAGCAGGTCATCGGCGTGGAGCGTGAGTACCTCATCCTCACCTTCGCTGACGGGACCCGCTGGCTGCCGACCGATCGCATCGACAAGATCACCCGCTACGTCGGTGGCGCGTCGCCCTCGCTGTCGGTCATGGGCGGTACCGAGTGGCTGAAGACCAAGCGCAAGGCGAAGAAGGCCGCCGAGGAGATCGCGCGCGAGCTGCTCCGTCTCTACGCCGCGCGTGAAGCGGTGGCGGGGCACGCGTTCGCGAAGGACACCCCCTGGCAGATCGAGATGGAGAACGCGTTCCCCTACACCGAGACCCCCGACCAGCTCACCGCGATCGAGGACAGCAAGCGGGACATGGAGCGGCCGCGGCCGATGGACCGGCTCATCGTCGGCGACGTCGGTTACGGAAAGACCGAGGTCGCCCTGCGGGCCGCGTTCAAGGCGGTCATGGACGGCAAGCAGGTCGCGGTCCTCGTGCCGACGACCGTGCTCGCCCAGCAGCATTTCGAGACCTTCAGCGAGCGCCTCGCGACGTTCCCGGTGAAGATCGCGATGCTCTCGCGGTTCCGCACCCCCGCGGAGCAGAAGGAGACCGTCGCACGGATCGTGACCGGAGAGCTCGACATCGTCGTCGGCACGCACCGCATCATCCAGAAGGACGTCGCGTTCCGCGATCTGGGGCTCGTGATCATCGATGAGGAGCACCGGTTCGGGGTCAAGCACAAGGAGCGCCTGAAGTCGATGCGCACCGAGGTCGACGTCCTCTCGATGACCGCGACCCCGATCCCGCGCACCCTCCACATGGCCCTCTCGGGCGTACGCGACATCAGCGTCATCGAGACCCCACCGGAAGACCGGCAGCCCATCGAGACCCACGTCGTCGAGCGCACCGACGACATCCTCCGCGAGGCGATCCTTCGGGAGCTCGATCGTGGGGGACAGGTCTATTACGTGCACAACCGGGTCATGGGCATCGAGCAGGAGACCGCGCGGCTGCGCGCGCTGATGCCGAAGGCGCGCTTCGTCGTCGCGCACGGCCAGATGCACGAGCGCGAGCTCGAGCGCGTCATGGTGGAATTCGCGGACGCGGAGCACGACGTCCTCGTCTGCACGACGATCATCGAGTCCGGTCTCGACATCCCGAACGTGAACACCATCGTGATCGACCGCGCCGGTCACCTCGGCCTGGCGCAGCTCTACCAGCTGCGCGGCCGCGTCGGCCGCAGCGCCGAGAAGGCCTACGCCTACCTCCTCTACCAGCGCGAGGCGAGCCTCACCGACCAGGCGAAGCAGCGCCTCCAGGCCATCTTCGAGGCGAGCGAGCTCGGCGCGGGCTTCAAGATCGCCATGCATGATCT
>DATLEG010000296.1:0-7732 GCA_035525465.1 Saccharimonadales bacterium (SeqCode) | reverse complement strand
GGAGGCCGAGACCACCGTCGTCGATCTCATGACCGCGCTCAAAGCCTCGGTCGAGCGGGCGAAGAAGGGCGAGACCGCGAGGCCGCGGAGTGCGGGCAGGTCCGCGGCGACGAAGAAGGCCGCGGCGAAGACGGTGAAGGCGCCCAAGCACAAGGCGTCCTAGCCGCGGCGCCGCCGCATACTCGACCGGTGCCCGCACCGGATCCGCGCCCGACACTGCTGGAGGCGGAGGCCGGGCCGGCCGGCCTTCCGCGGACCCTTGCCCCGATGCGCCCGCGCCTCGCCGCGGAGGCGTTCAACTCCAGCGACCACCTCTTCGAGGTGAAGTGGGACGGGATCCGGGCCCAGGTCGCGCAGGATGCCGGCGGCCTGCGGATCACCGACCGGCACGGCGGCGACCTGCTCCCGGCGATGCCCGAGCTGGCGGCCCTGCGGCTGCCCGCCGGCACGCTCTTGGATGGCGAGATCATCGTCTGCGACACCCGGGGACGGCCGAGCTACGACCTGCTCGTCGGCCGCCTCGGGCCGAAGCACGCCAAGCGGGGGCGCGGGCCGGTCTTCGTCGCGTTCGACCTGCTCTTCTCCGACCACCGCTCGCTCCTCGGACGGCCGCTCGCCGAGCGGCGGCGGCGGCTGCTCGAGCGCGGCCTCGCTGGCCCGGGGCTCGTCGTCCCGGAGCATCTCGAGACCGACGGCGAGCCGTTCTTCGAGGTTATTGCCGAATACGGTCTGGAGGGGATCGTGGCAAAGCGCCGTGACGGCCGCTATGTGCCCGGCACCCGCAGCGCCGATTGGCTCAAATGCCTGGTCGCGCCGCGGAGCGACGTGATCATCGGTGGGCTGATCATCGACGGGGCACGCGGAGCCCGGTCGGTGCTCTGCGGCTGGCGCGCGGACGATGGGACCACCAGATTCGCGGGGGAGGCGGTCGTGCCTCCCTACCTCGCCGACTGGCTCGACGCCGCGACACGCGACCTGCGGGCCGGCGGATCGCCGTTCACCGGCCCGCTGCCGCTGCGCCCGGGCACGACGTGGCTGCGTCCACGGCTGGTCGCGATCGTCGACCACGAGGGTGATCAGGACGGCGTGCTCCAGGGCGCCCGCTTCCGTGCGCTCCGCTTCGACGGACGGGCCGACGACTGTCGCCGTGAGGACCAGGTGGAGGTGCCGCATGTTCCCGCGACGGCGGCGACCGAACGGCCGCGCCTGGTCCTGCTGAACGCGCTGCCCTTCGCGCTTTCCTGACGGTCTAGACTTAGAAAAACCCCGGAGGGCCTGCCCGTGCCGAAGTTCGTGTTCGTGACCGGTGGCGTCGCGTCATCGGTGGGCAAGGGCATCACCGCCGCATCGCTCGGCCGCATCCTCGCTGCCCGCGGACTCGCCGTGGCCTCGCTGAAGATGGACCCGTATCTCAATGTCGACCCTGGGACGATGTCCCCCTATCAGCACGGCGAGGTCTTCGTCACCGAGGACGGGGCCGAGACCGACCTCGACCTTGGTCACTACGAGCGATTCATCGATCGGAACGTCACCCGGGCCTCGAACGTGACCACCGGACAGATCTACAACTCGGTCATCGCCAAGGAGCGGCGCGGCGACTATCTCGGCGCGACGGTCCAGGTGATCCCACACGTCACGAACGAGATCAAGGCTCGCATCCACCGGGTGGCCCGCGAGGCCCAGGCCGAGGTCGTCGTCGTCGAGGTCGGCGGGACCGTGGGCGATATCGAGTCGCTCCCCTACCTCGAAGCGATCCGGCAGTTCCGGAACGACGTCAGTCGGCCGAACGTCCTCTACCTGCACCTCACGCTGCTCCCCCGGGTCGTCGGCGGCGAGCTGAAGACCAAGCCGACGCAGCATTCGGTGAAAGAGCTTCGCTCCATCGGCATCCAGCCGGACGTGATCATCGCCCGCGCGGACGTGGCCATCGACGACGAGCTGCGCGAGAAGATCGCCCTTTTTTGTGATGTGAAGATCGAGAACGTCATCTCCGAGCCGGATGCCTGGTCCATCTACGGCGTGCCACTCATGCTCGAGGAGTCCGGCGTGGGTCGCATCGTGGTCGAGGCGCTCGGCCTCACCGAGCGGGCGACCGCGCCCGACCTGCGGGAATGGCAGGCCCTCTGCGACAGCATCAAGCAGGCGAGCATCCCGCTCGAGATCGGCCTCGTCGGCAAATACATCGAGCTCCAGGACGCCTATCTCTCCGTCGCCGAGTCCATCCGCCACGCCAGCTGGGCCGCCGGCTGCAACGTGAAGATCCGCTGGATCGATAGCGAGAAGCTCGAGCACGCCGGCGACACCGAGCCGCTCGCCGGTCTGGACGGGGTCGTCATCCCGGGGGGCTTCGGGTACCGGGGCATCGAGGGAAAGGTCCGGGCGGCCCGGTATGGGCGGGAGTCGGGGCTGCCGACGCTTGGTCTCTGCATGGGGATGCAGTGCATGGTCATCGAGCTCGCCCGCAGTGCCCTGGGGACCAACGACGCCAACTCCACCGAGTTCGACGCGTTCACGCCGCACCCGGTCATCGACCTGCTTCCCGAGCAGCGGGACCTTGCCGACAAGGGCGGCACGATGCGCCTGGGCTCCTACCCCTGCGTCCTCACGGACGGATCGCTCGCGCATCGCGCCTATAAGCAGCCGATCGTCCTGGAGCGTCACCGCCATCGCTTCGAGTTCAACAACTCGTACCGCGAGCTCCTCGAGACCAATGGCATGCGCTTCAGCGGCCTGTCACCGGACGGGCGCCTGGTGGAGATCGTCGAGATCCCCGAGCACCCGTTCTACCTGGGGACCCAATACCATCCCGAATTCCGCTCGCGGCCGAACCGGCCGCATCCGTTGTTCATCGCGTTCGTCCAGGCGGCGCTCGAGCGCGCCCGGGCGAACGGTCGCGGTGACACGGCCGCGCGACAGGAGGCACACGCATGAGGCTCTTTCTCGATACCGCCGAGCTCAGCGAGGTCGAACAGGGTGTCCGTTGGGGGGTCATCTCCGGCGTGACGACCAATCCCACGCTCATCGCGAAGGCCGGACAGGATCACAAGACCCAGGTGCAGAAGATCTGCGGCCTGGTGGGCGACGTCTCGGCGGAATGCGTGACCGAGAAGACCGACGAGCTCATCGCCGAGGGCCGCGAGATCGCGACCTGGCACCCCAATGTCATCGTCAAGGTGCCGCTCACCCAGGATGGTCTTGCCGCGGGGAAGGTCCTCGCCGGTGAGGGCATTCGCCTCAACGTGACGCTCTGCTTCAGCGTGAATCAGGCCCTCCTGGCGGCCGAGATCGGGGCGTACATCGTGAGCCCCTTCGTCGGGAGGCTGGATGACATCAACGAGGATGGCATCGCCCTGGTCCGGGACATCGTGAGCGCGTACCGGCAGCAGGAGGTGAAGACCAAGGTCTTGTCCGCCAGCCTGCGCGGGCCCCTTCACGTCAGCCAATCGGCCCTGGCGGGCGCGGACATCGGCACGATGCCGCTCAAGGTCCTCGAGGCGATGTTCCACCATCCGCTCACCGATGCCGGCCTGGCGCGGTTCGCCGAGGACTATCGCAAGAGCCAGGAGTCGCACGGGACGAAGAACCAGGCCGCCGAGGCCGCGGGAAAGCGTTAGCCGCGGTCGGAGGCAACTAGCGGCGCGGCGGCTCCCCCACCACGAGCTCGCGCATGTCCGCTGACGCGACGCCGCAGAGATCGAGGACGCAAAGGAGCATCGCGGTGCGCTCGTCGGTCCGGCCGGTCTTGATCGCCAGATCGGTCGCGTAGATCGTCTCGTAGGCCCGGGTGATGTCGGCCCGGGTCACGCGCTGGGCAAAGGCCTGGGCCTTCTGGATCGCGTAGGGCGATGAGCGGATCGCCTTCGCCATCCGCTCGGCGTCCGCGCTGGTCCGCATCGCCGTGGCGAAGAGCAGGACCCGCATCTGCCACAGGAGCAGCGCGATGATCTGCTGCGGGGCCTGACCCTCGTCGAGCAGCTGCTCCAGCTGCGCCGTGGCGGTCCGGTGATCACGACGGACCACTGCCTGCGTGAGCAGGAAGATGTCGGATCCGATCGCCCCGCTCACCAGCGCCCGGACGTCCGCCGCGCTCACCGGTGCGGCGCCGGCGAACGCTCCGAGCTTGCGGAGCTCATGGTCGATCCGCTCGCTGTCCGTCCCGACCGCGTCCGCGAGCGCGGCGAGAGCCTCGGGCGCCAGCGTCACCCCCGCGTGGACCGCGCGCGCCCGGATCCAGCCCGCGACCTCGGGCGGCAGCAGGCGACCCACCCGCTCGACCACTCCGCCGGCCGCCTCGACCGCCGCGGGAAGGTCGGCGACGGTGGGGACCGCGGTGGTCTCGTCGCCGGCGGTCGCTGCCTTCGTCGACTTCGCCGGACGCGCCGACTTCGCCGGACGCCGGCCGCGGGCAGGCACCTTTTCGGTGGTGACCAGCACGAGCGCTGCGTCCGGCGGGGTCTCGGCGATGAACCGGTGCTCGGCGAGCGCCTCCGCGTGCTCGACGACGATGACCCGACGCTCATCCACGGCATCGAACAGGCCCTGGGAGCGCATGCTCATCACGATCGTCGCCGGCGTCACGACCCGCGCGTCGTGACGCGTCAGGCCCAGCGGCGCACCGAGATCAGCCGATCGTTGGGCCGCGAGATCCGTCGGTCGGTCCGCCCCGCTGGTGAGGATCCCGACCAGCTCGGCGTCGCGGAGCCGGGCTCGGTAGCCATCGTCGCCGAGCACCAGGTAGATGGAGCACGCGGGGCGCCGCGGCGCCGTGGTGGCCATGCCCCGAGCCTAGCCGCGTTGCAGCCCTCGCGGTCCGACCTGGCGCGGTGGTGCCAGCGCGTTCGCGTGCGCCCGCACCGCGACCCCGCGCACGGTCACCGTGAGCTCGACCGTGCCGTCGCGATCGGTCCGAAAGGTGGGGATCCGGCCAAGGGCCTCGAGCGTTTGAGGAGTGGGATGGCCGTACGCGTTGTCGCGTCCGGCCGAGATCACCGCGACCTCCGGTCCGACCGCGGCGACCAGCGCGGCGCCGTGCGGGCTCGCGGCGCCGTGATGGGGCGGCACGTAGACGCGCGATCGGAGCGCCCCGGCCGAGCGGAGGAGCGCCGCCTGCGCCGCTTCCGTCGCGTCACCCATGAACAGCATCGTGAACGAGCCGCTCTCGAGGCGGACGACCAGGGATGGGACATCCACCGGCACATCCGGCTCGGGAGCGAGGAACCGGAGCGTCGCGCTCCCGAGGCGGACCGTGGCCCCGGCGGTCGCGGCCCGCCGCGGCACCCCTGCCGCCGCGGCGTGCTGGGTCCAGGCGCTCGCGAGCGGACCGGCACCCAGACCCAGCGGCTCGATCGCAAGGCCGACCCGGAACCGGTCCAGGACCGGAAGGAGCCCGGCGCCATGGTCGGTGTGCGCGTGGGTGAGGGCCACGACATCGATCCGGCGGTCCCAGGGCGGGAGCGACGCGCCCAGCTCCTGCAGGAGCCGCCCCGGATCCGGTCCGCCGTCGATGAGCGCGCGATGGCCATCGACCTCGATGAGATAGGCATCGCCCTGCCCGATATCCAGGGCGAGCACCCGAAGAACGGGCCCCGGCCGCAGCAGGGTCAGCGCGACCGCGGCGACGACCAGGCATCCGACCAGGGCGAGGGCCACGCTCCGCACGTGGCCCGACCCGGAGAGCGACCGCCCGGCGCCGAGCGTTCGCTGCGTCCGCCGGCCGGCGGCGCCGGCGCCCCCGACGACGCCGATCGCGGGTCGCCAGTGCCGCAGCGCCATGACCGGCGGCAGCCTCCCCTTGAGCGCAGGAACGATGCGGATCGAGACCATGCACCCGAGGCCCAGGAGGAGCGCGGTGAGCGGACCGCGGGGGACCTCGACCGATGCGACCGGCAGCGCAGCGGCGGTCTCGACCACCGCCCGGAGCACTCGCGCAAGGACATACCCACAGAGCGCGAACGGCCACGCGGCGAGCGGCGCGAACACCCCGATGACCGACGTCGCCACGGCCGAGAGCATGAGTGGCGGGAAGAGCGGCACGGCGAGCACGTTGGCCAGCGGGGCGATGAGCGAGATCCGGCCAAAGATCGCGGCGACGATCGGCAGCGTCGGGATGGTCGCGGCGAGCGTGGCCGCGAGCCCTTCACGGATCACCGTGGGCAGGGCACCCAGATGCGCGGCGATCCGTTCCTGGAACGCGAAGAGCCCGGCGGTCGCGCCCACGCTCAACAGGAACCCCGCGTCGGCGATGGTCGCCGGATCGGCGATGAGCATCATCGCGACCGCCGCGGCGAGCGCATTCCCCGCGGCGGCGCGGCGCCCGACGGCAAGGCCGAGCGCGGCCACCTGCGCCATGAGCGCGGCGCGGAACACGCTCGCCCCGCCGCTCACCAGAACGCTGTACCCAAGGACCGCCGCGGCCATCACCGCGGCCCGAGTGACTGGACGTCCCCGTCCCCGGACCGCGAGCCCGGCGGCGGCCGCGACGAGGGTCATGTTGAATCCCGAGATCGCGAGGAGATGGGTGGTGCCGCTGGCGGCGAACGCGTGGGCCAGATCCGGTCCGATCGCGGTCCGCTCACCCAGCGCGATCCCGACCAGGATCCCGCTCTCCGGCTCGGGGACCAGCCGTCGGAGCGGTCCGCTGAGCGCCATCCGGAGGTCCGTGGGATCGGCGACGGAGGGCAGCCAGCCCGTCAGAGGACCGACCACCAGGCCGGCCGCGGTCGCCACGGCAGCGACCGCGGCGGCGCTCCAGGCAAGCCGGCGCAGCCGGTCGGTGCTGCAGAGCGCGAGGATCGCGGTGAGCGTCGTGAGCACGACCGCGATCACCGGGGGCGAGACGAGGCCGATCGTCGCGGCGGTCGCGACCCCGGCGGCGGCAAGCGCCGCGGGCAGTGCCGGAAGGCGGACCACCACGCCCGGCCGGGTCAACGGACGGTCACCGAATCACGAAGGTCGGCGAACACCCGCGGCGAGACCAGGCCGCGGGTCTGAAGATCATCGGCTCGCGCGAACGGCTTCCCTTCGCGGGAATGGACGATCCGGGCCGCGGTGCTCGGTCCGATCCCGGGCAGCCCCTCCAGCTCGGCCGCACCGGCAAGGTTGAGATTCACCTTGCGCTCCGCCTCGCTCCCGCTGCTCCCGGCCGGAGGCGGCTCCCCGGGCCTGGGCACGTAGACCCGGGCCCCGTCGCGCAGCGGGGCCGCCTGATTGATCGATGTCCGGTCGGCATCCGCGGTGAATCCTCCGGCGGCGGCCACCGCGTCCACCACCCGCGCGCCGGGAGGAAGACGGAAGACCCCCGGGCGGGCGACCGCGCCGGCGACGTCGATGACCAGGGGTGCCGGGGTCGGGGCGGCCGTCGGTGACGGCGCGGCCTCGAACACCGGGGGCGGGACATCGTCCCGAACGAGCAGGGTCGCGCCAACACCCGCGGCGGCAAGGATCGGGATCGCGAGCAGGACGAGGCGCGGCATGACCGGGAGGTTCCCCTGCGCCAGGTGCGGTGACCATCCTCCTTTCGGTCCGGACCGGTCCTCCGTTCGGTCCGAGGGTGTCAGCCCTTCGGTCTTCTCCGGGCAGGCCGCTCGATCGAGGATCAGTTCTGGCGGCGACCCCCTGCCGGCGCCTGCATCTGGACGATCGATACCGGAAGGGTCCCGACCACCGCGGCGTCGACCTCCAGGTCGAAGCGATGCGTGCCGAACGCGCCGAAGCTGAGGTTGTTCAGCTCGAC
>DATLEG010000294.1:0-4446 GCA_035525465.1 Saccharimonadales bacterium (SeqCode) | reverse complement strand
AGAGGTGCGCGAGGCCGCGGTCGGGATGGGCTACACCGAACGACAGCTCCTCTGGCAGGTCGAGCTCCCCCTCGCTCTGGCGGTCATCATCGCCGGCGTCCGCGTCGCGACGATCACGACGATCGGTCTGGTCACCGTCACCGCGCTCATCGGGCAGGGCGGGTTCGGCTACTTCATCCTCGACGGGCTGCTTCGCTTCTTCAGCACCGAGCTGTTGCTCGGCGCCGCGCTTTCGGTGGGCCTCGCGATCTCGGCCGACGCTGCCCTGGTGCTCATCCAGCGTCGATTCACTCCCTGGATGCGCGCGGCATGAACATCATCACCACGACCTTCTTCTGGTTCACCGATCCCGCGCACTGGCAGGGGAACGACGGCATCCCGACCCGGATCTTCGAGCACCTCGAGCTTTCGGCGCTGGCGGTGATCATCGGTCTGGCGATCGCCCTTCCGGCCGGCCTGTGGCTCGGGCACACCGGACGCGGGGCGTTCGTCGCGGTCAACGTCGCGAACCTCGGCCGGGCGCTCCCGTCCCTGGCGCTCCTGGCCCTTGCGCTGCCCCTTGCGTTCGCGCTGCACCTCGGCCTCGGTTTCTGGCCGACGCTGTTCGCCCTCATTCCGCTCACCATCCCGCCGATCCTGACGAACACCTACGTGGCGGTCCGCGGGGTGGACCGCGAGATCGTCGAGGCGGCCAGGGGGATGGGTCTGCAGGAGCGGACGATCCTCCGGGCGGTCGAGCTACCCATCGCTCTCCCGCTCATTCTCTCGGGCATCCGGACCGCCGCGGTCAACGTCATCGCGACCGCGACGCTCGGCGCGCTCGTGGCTGGGGGAGGCCTTGGCCGCTAC
This sequence comes from Saccharimonadales bacterium (SeqCode), assembly GCA_035525465.1. Classification (GTDB taxonomy): domain Bacteria; phylum Chloroflexota; class Limnocylindria; order P2-11E; family P2-11E; genus UBA4735. The sequence continues at coordinate 3,597 of DATLEG010000294.1, read as the reverse complement.
ATCGTCGACGGGCTGGCCCTCCAGGAATACGAGCGCTTGTTCGCCGGGGCCTTGCTTGTCGCGTTCCTGGCCATCGCCGTCGAGATCGGGATGGGACAGGTCGATAAGCGGGCGGTATCGCCGGGCATACGCGGAACGGCCTGAACGTTGCTGTCAAAGGGTCGCCGCATACTGACGGCAGGGCCAGCAGCCTCAGCGCTATGGCCGGAAGGAGCTCCCATGAGACGTGCCCTGATCGCCATCGTCGTGCTCGCCCTCTTCGCCGTGCTCGCCCAGGCCTGTGGCGGGGCCGGTACCGGCGGGTCCGGGGCGGTCAAGCCCACGGTCAAGGTCGGCTCGTTCAACTTCCCGGAGTCGGTCGTTCTGGCCGAGCTCTACGCCCAGGCGCTCGAGAGCAACGGGTATACCGTCGAGCGGAAGCTCAACCTCGGCAACCGTGAGATCGTCTTTCCGGCGCTCGACAAGGGGGACATCGACGTCGTCCCGGAATACCTCGCGACCGTCCTCCGCTTCGTCGACAAGGCCACGAAGAACTCGAGCGAACCCAAGGAGGCCAGCAAGCTCCTCCAGGAAGCGGTGAAGGCCAAGAACCTCACCGTTCTCGACTTCGCCCAGGCCGTGGACCAGAACGTCTTCGTCGTCACCAAGGCCACCGCGGACAAGTACAAGCTCAAGAAGACGAGCGATGTCGCCACCAACGCGCAGGGCAACCTCGTGCTGGGCGGCTCCGCGGAGTGCCCGCAGCGGCCGTTCTGCAAGCTGGGGCTCGAGCAGACCTACGGCATCAAGTTCAAGGACTTCAAGGCCCTTGACGCCGGTGGTCCGCTCACCGTGGCCGCGCTCGACGGGAACCAGGTCGATATTGCGAACCTCTTCTCCAGCGACGCCATCATCTCGGTGAAGGGGTACGTGGTCCTCGAGGACGACAAGCATCTTCAGCTCGCGGACAATGTCGCCCCTCTCGTGCGGAACGCTGTCGCGACCGACGATCTGAAGAAGATCCTGAACTCCATCTCGGCCAAGCTCACGACCGAGGAGCTCATCGCTCTCAACAAGGCGAACGGCGTGGACAGGAAGGACGCCAAGGATGTTGCGAAGGACTGGCTGAAGAAGATGGGCCTCATCAAATAGCCGAGCACTACGACGGCATCGTCATCGGAACGGGGCAAGGCGGTGGCCCACTGGCCACCGCCTTCGCTCGTACCGGCAAGCGGATCGCGATCATCGAGCACGCCTTTGTCGGCGGCTCGTGCATCAACTACGGCTGCACGCCGACCAAGACGATGGTCGCGAGCGCGCGCGTCGCCTACCTCGCCCGCCGGGCCGCCGATTTCGGGGTGACCGTCGGCGCGGTGTCCGTCGATCTGCCGGCCATCCGCGCGCGTAAGCAGAAGATCGTCGAGCGGTTCCGCGGCGGGAGCCAGGACGCCCTCCAAAAGGCGGACGGCGTGGACCTTCTGCTCGGCCACGCCACCTTCGAGGGTCCGCACGCCCTCAAGGTCACGAATGACGCCTGGACCCGCCACCTCGAGGCGGAGCTCATCATCATCAACACCGGCGGCCGGCCGGCATCGCCGCAGCTTCCGGGTCTTCGCGGCCCGCGGGTCCTCGACTCCACCGCGATCCTGGAGCTCGACGAGATCCCGGAGCATCTCCTCGTCATCGGCGGCGGGTACATCGGAGTGGAGTTCGCGCAGATGTTCCGGCGTTTCGGCAGCCGGGTCACCATCCTGCAACGAAGCGGCCGGCTGCTCAGCCAAGAGGACGATGACGTCTCCGCCGCGGTGGCCGAGATCCTCCGCGAGGACGGGATCGGGCTCCATTTCGACGCCGTTCCCGCCGCCGCGTTGGTGACCCCCACGGGGATCACCGTGACGGCACGAGAGGGCGGCGGTCACGAGACCTCCATCGAGGCATCGCACGTCCTGGTGGCCACCGGCCGCCCGCCGGCGACCGAGGGCCTCGCCCTCGACCTTGCGGGGATCGCCACCGACGCGAAGGGCTTCATCACGGTCAACGAGCGTCTGGAGACCAATGTGCCGGGGGTCTACGCGATCGGGGACGTGAAGGGTGGCCCGGCCTTCACCCACATCGCGTACGACGATTTCCGGATCCTCTGGCGGCGTCTGGTGAAGGGCGAAGACGCCACGACCACCGGACGCCAGGTCCCGTACACCGTCTTCATCGACCCGCAGCTCGGCCGGATCGGCCTGACCGAGCGCGCCGCGCGCGAGGCCGGCTACGAGATCAAGGTCGCGAAGATGCCGATGGAATATGTCGCGCGGGCGATCGAGATGGATGAGCGGCGTGGCTTCCTGAAAGCGGTCGTCGACGCCAAGACCGAGCGCATCCTCGGAGCTGCGGTCCTCGGGGTCGAGGGCGGGGAGATAATGTCCATGCTCCAGATCGCGATGCTCGGCGATCTCTCCTTTCATGTCCTCGCCTCGGCGACCTTCGCCCATCCCACCCTTGCGGAATCGCTCAACAACCTGTTCGAGCCGCTGCGCGAGAAACGCTAGCCGGGCGTGGAGACCACCGCGTATCTCGACCTGCTCGACTGGCGGCGTGCGGTCGCCGAGCTCTACACCGAGATCCGACGCCTGCGGGCGACCGATCCCGCCGCGGCCCACGCCCATTGGCGCGCGGCGCGTGACGCGCTCTACGGCACGCACCCGTCGTCAGCCTTTCCGGTCGCCGGTCGCGAGCGCTTCAGCGGCTTGCGCTACCACGACTACGATCCGGCGCTGTCGTTCAGCGCGCCGGTCCGACCCCTCCCCGAGGAACGCTTCGACGTTGGGACGAGCGGCGGGAGCGTCATTCCCTTCGTCCGCATCGGCGCCGTCGATCTCCCGGTCGGGTCGCTCGAGGTCTTCTGGCTGGATGCGTACAGTGGCGGCGTGTTCATCCCGTTCCGCGATGGCACGAGCGGTGATACGACCTATGGCGGTGGCCGGTACCTCCTTGACACCGCCAAGGGCGCCGATCTTGGCCGGACCGCGGCGGGTGACCTCATCCTTGACTTCAACTTCGCGTTCCACCCGTCCTGTCACTACGACCCGATGTGGGTCTGCCCGCTCGCGCCGCCGTCGAACCGCCTCACAGCGCGGATCGAGGCGGGGGAGCGGTCCTACCCCGGTGCATCCGATGCGCCGGTGAGCTGGTGCGGACCGGCGTGACGGGGCGCCAGCGCTGGACGCTCATCGCGGCGATCCTGGGATCGGGGATCGTCTTCCTCGATTCGACAGTTGTGAACGTCGCCCTGCCGAGGATCGGCCAGGAGCTTCCGAGCACGGCGTTCGGGATCCTCGAGGGCCAGTCGTACATCTACAACGGCTACCTGCTCACGCTCAGCGCCCTGCTCATCCTGGCCGGAGCGCTGAATGACCTCTACGGGCGTCGGCGCATCTTCGCGCTCGGGCTCGCCGGCTTCGGGGTCACTTCGGCGCTGTGCGGCCTTGCGCCGAACATGGAGACGCTGGTGCTCTTCCGGGTGCTCCAGGGGATCGCCGGAGCTCTGCTGGTGCCAAGCTCGCTCTCGTTGATCACCGCCAACTTCGAGGGGGAGCAGCAGGGGCGCGCCTTTGGTATCTGGGCTGG
>DATLEG010000286.1:0-9209 GCA_035525465.1 Saccharimonadales bacterium (SeqCode) | reverse complement strand
TGGGATGTCCCGTACCTGCCGATCGACCCGAAGCATGTCGGCCGGACCTATGAGGCGGTCATCCGCGTGAACAGTCAGTCGGGCAAGGGCGGTGTCGCGTACATCATGAAGGCCGAGCACGGCTTCGACCTCCCGCGCCGGCTCCAGATCGAGTTCTCCGGACGGATCCAGGGGATCACCGAGGACACCGGGACGGAGATCACCCCCGCGGCGATGTGGACGGCGTTCGCGTCGGACTATCTTCCCCAGACGCCGTGGCTCGAGCTCACCGGCTACGACACGACGACCGCGGAGGCGGGGACGACCCTTGTCGCGCGGCTCCAGGTCGACGGGCGCGATCGCGCGGTCCGCGGGACCGGGAACGGGCCCGTCGCCGCGCTGGTCCACGCGCTGCGCACCGAATTCGACCTGCCGTTCGAGGTCCTCGACTTCAGCGAGCACGCCGTGAGCGCGGGCACCGACGCCACCGCGGTCGCGTACGTCGAAGCCAGGGATGGCGAGGGAAGCATCCGCTGGGGCGTCGGCGTGCACGAGAGCGTGCTCACCGCGTCGCTCCGAGCCGTCGTCGGAGCGTTCCGCCGCCTGCATCATCCCGAGCCGGCAACGCGACCGACCGCCCCGCGTCCCGATACGCTTCCCGTCGCATGAGCACGACGCCCCGGCCGCGCAGCCACGTCCTCGTCGACGGACCGGACCGCGCGCCCGCCCGAGCGATGATGCGTGGCGCCGGCTACACCGAGGCCGACCTCACCCGGCCGCTCATCGGCGTCGCGCACAGCTGGATCGAGATCATGCCGTGCACGATGCACCTCCGCCAGGTCGCGGAGTGGGTGAAGGAGGGCGTGCGTGAGGCTGGAGGCACGCCGGTGGAGTGCAACACCATCGCCGTGTCCGACGGGATCGCGATGGGGACCGAAGGGATGAAGGCCTCGCTCATCTCCCGCGAGATCATCGCCGACTCGATCGAGCTCGTCGTCCGTGGGCACTCCCTCGACGGCCTGGTCGCGATCTCGGGCTGCGACAAGACGATCCCGGCCTGCGTGATGGCGCTCGCGCGGCTCGACGTCCCCGGCCTGATGCTCTACGGCGGATCGATCATGCCCGGACGTTTCGAAGGCCGCGATGTGACCATCCAGGACGTGTTCGAGGCGGTCGGCGCCCACGCCGCAGGGACGATGAGCGACGAGCGCCTCGCCGGGCTCGAAGCGGTCGCCTGCCCCGGCGCGGGGGCCTGCGGTGGCCAGTTCACCGCGAACACGATGGCGACCGCGTTCGAGGCGCTCGGGATCTCCCCGGCCGGATCGGCCGGCGTCGCCGCGCTCGCGCCCGAGCGCCGCGCGGTCTCACGTGCGGCGGGGCGACGCGCGGTCGAGCTTCTGGGCGAGGGCGTCCGGCCGCGGACGATCATCACGCGCGAGGGCCTGGAGAACGCGATCGCCGCGGTCATGGCGACCGGCGGGTCGACGAACGCGGTGCTCCATCTGCTCGCGGTCGCCCGGGAGGCCGGCGTGGCGCTGGATCTGGACGACTTCGACCGCATCAGCCGGGCCACGCCGCTCCTTGCGGATATGAAGCCCTGGGGCCACTTCAACGCGTCCGACCTCGCCGCCGCCGGTGGCATCGCGCTCGTGCTGCAGCGGCTTCAGACGGCCGGACTCCTGCACGCCGATGCGCCGACGGTCTCCGGCCGGACGATCGGCGCGGAGGCCGCGGCGGCGATCGAGCATCCCGGGCAGACCGTCGTGCGGCCGCTCGACGATCCGCTCGCGCCGAGCGGCGGGCTCGTGATCCTGCGCGGCTCGCTCGCGCCCGACGGCGCGGTGATGAAGGTCGCCGGACACGCCCAGCCACGCCGGACCTTCAGCGCGCGGGTCTTCGACCGTGAGGAGGAGGCCTTCGCCGCGGTGAGCGCCGGCACCGTGTCGGCGGGGGACATGGTCGTCGTCCGCTACGAGGGTCCGCGCGGCGGCCCGGGGATGCGCGAGATGCTCGGCGTCACCGGAGCGATCGTCGGCGCCGGCCTCGGGGATACCGTGGCGCTCATCACCGACGGGCGGTTCAGCGGCGCGACCCACGGGGTGACCGTGGGCCACATCGCCCCGGAGGCCGCGGTCGGCGGTCCGATCGCCCTGGTGGTCGATGGCGACCGGGTCACCATCGACGTCGCCGCTCGCCGTCTCGACCTGGAGGTCCCCGCCGAGGAGCTCGAGCGCCGCCGGGCGCGCTGGCAGGAGCCCGCTCCCGCCTACCGCATCGGTGCGCTCGCGAAATACGCGAAGCTCGTCTCATCCGCGGCGGAAGGTGCCGTCACGATCCCCTGACCGTTCGCGGTCGTTTACCGAATATTGACTGGCGCGCCCCGGCCTGCTCCGCCAGCATCTCGTCCGGTCGCGGGACCGCCGCGCAAGGCGTGACCCGCAGTCAGGGAGGCAGGCAGATGTTGCGTCGGTCACTGGCCACTGTGGTGGCCCTGGTGGTGATCATCACGATCGTCTCCGCGGGGACCGCCACCCCGGCGGCTGCCAGCCCGGTGGCCACCGATGACGCGACCTATCTGCTCTACGGGCGCGTGTTCCCGGATCCCCACGGGTGCGTTCGCGGCCAGCCCGGGAAGTCGCCGTACGCGAAGGGCAACGTCTGCGCGAGCCAGTTCATCCAGTACCCGGAGCTCGTTGCCGGTCTCACCTATCTGAACTCGAAGTTCCCCGAATTCATGGAGCTCTACGAGCTGCCTGGTCTGTCCTCCGGTATCCCGGTCACCTCGCTCGAGCGCAAGCAGTCCAAGCTCTACGCCGTCCGGGTCACCGACGAGCGCGTCGGCGGCGCGAAGAAGAAGTTCGCGTTCTCGCTGTCGATCCACGGCATCGAACGGGCCGGGGCCGAGGGGGGGACCCGCGCGATCGAGGACCTCGTCACCTGGGCCCGGAGCGAACCGGGCCGTGGGCTGCTCGACGACACCCTGCCCGGCGGGAGCGCGGTCTCCGTCGGGAGTGCGCTCGCTGCAGCGGAGGTCTGGTTCTTCTGGCCGAACCCGGATGGCTGGGTGCGTGGAGACGTGAGCACCGGCGGCGTCGGGTACCAGCGATTCACCGGGAACGGCGTCGACCCGAACCGGGACTGGCCGACGAAGGGCTACACCTTCCGGCCCTACACGCCCGCATCGGAGCCCGAGGTCCAGGCCTTCGCCGGCTTCCTCAAGTCGAAGGTCAGCGGGGCGGTGGGCACCGGTGACCTGCATGGCATGCTCAGCGCGAACGCCTTCACCTTCACGATGCTCCCAGCGGGCGAGCTTGATTACGCCCGGAATGCGTCGGTCGTGAGCACCGTCCGCAGGATCCAGGCGGATTCGGTGCCCCGCCTGTCCTGGTTCCTCGGCGTCACGCCGAACGGCAGTGACACCGTGCCGGACATCGCGCAGCAGTGGGGCACCGTCTGGGACACGATCGCCTACACGACCACCGGGTCCCTCGGGGACTGGATGGGGAGCCCGGTCGGCCTCGACGCGTACGTCGCGATCGATAACGAGATGTGGCTTTCGCATCTCGGGCCGAACAACATCTTCGTCGCCGATCTCGAGCAGGCGCACATCGACGGGAACAAGGGCCTCATCTACTCCCAGATCGAGGCCGCGTTCCGGGGGTCGAGCAAGACGTTCCCGCTCACGGGAGCCCGCGTCGCCTATGTCGACCATGGCCGGCGCTTCGTCAATCCCGGCTCGACCGTCAGCACCGACCCCTCTGCCGGCCTGCCCCGCCAGGCCGACAGCACGGCGACGGTGATCTCTCCGACCACCACCGGGTCCCTCGATCCGACCTACGAGTTCGACATCCTCGGCCCGCTCGACGGCTTCAACAGCGGCGGGCTCACGGTGAACGTCACCTACACGAACGTCCAGGGCGCGTCCCCCGCCGATCTCGTCACCGCGGTCTACGTCGAGCGCTACACCAAGGATGACGAGGGGGACCCGCGCTGGCAGGTCGTGAACTCACACTGGAACCAGAACCAGCTGTACGCCGCGGCAGGGCACACCGTGAACGTGAACGCGCCCCTCCCCGGCCGCTACCGGGTCCGGTTCGACACCGCGCCTCCCGGCGCGCACCGGATCGACCTGCATTTCACCGCCGGCCTGAGCTGGCCTGACCCCGGGCAGCTCGCGTACGACGTCACGAGCATCAAGTTCTTCGAGGACCTGAAGGCCTACCTGCCTGCCGGCACGACGCTCACCCGGATCACCCCGGACGCCATCCTGAACGGCGCGGATCTGTCGGGCTACGACAGCGTCGTCCTGGTGAACGATCCGCTGCCCGGCGCGTACGACGCGATCACTGCCGGAGGGGCGGCGCAGCCCGGCCAGACGTTCACCCTGGCGGCGCCCGTCCCGACCGCCGGCGCGACGGCGCGGACCGACGCGATCTACGAATTCGACGTCCTGCCGCAATACAACAACCAGTCGATGACCGTCGCGACCCGCTGGAGCGCACCGTCCGACTACGACCTCTACGTGGAGCGCCAGAGCTCGAGCGGCACGTGGGCGGTCGTGGGGAGCTCGACGAACGGGATCAACACCGGCGAGACCGCGAGCATGTCCGGCTTCTTTGCCGGTCACTATCGCGCCCGGTTGAACAACTGGGCCGGAGTGCCACAGCAGATCAACGGCACGATCACCTTCAGCACGACCCCTGGGGCCCTGCCGCCGCAATACCCGACGACGCGCACGCCCGCGCAGGCCGAGGCCTACTACGCCCGCCTAACCACCTACGCCCGTGAGGGCGGGAACCTCGTCCTCACCGACGGCGCGGCGCGGGCGCTCCCGCATCTGGGCGTCGGCTCGGCGAACGACGTGAAGCCCGTCGGCGTCTACGCGCCGTACATCGAGTTCAACGACGGCGGCCGGCCCACCTACGGCGATCCGCTCGCCGCCGGCGTGAACCAGCCGGGCGCGGCCGAGGGCCCGTCGAATCGCCACCAGATGGTCGAGCCGGTACCGCTTGGCTACGCGATCCAGGACGCGAACGGCGACAACGCTTCGACCGCGTTCACCTGGGCGATCGCCCGCGCTGCGTGGACCGCGGCCGGAGGACGCGTTGCCGGCACGATCTCCGATCAGGTCGCGCTCGGCGAGCTGCGGAGCGGCCAGGGCCGCATCCGGTTCGTCGGCGCACTGCTTCCGGACCCGTCGGAAGGCTATGACCATCCGTACGGTCTGACGAGCTACGCCGTGACCTACAGCGGCTGGCAGGTCTTCGAGGATCTCCTGCAGTGGCATCGGCCGCTGCCCGACCTCACCCTGACCCCGGCGGACATCGCCTTCTCCAGCACCAAGGTGGTTGGTGGCGACCAGGTGCGGATCACCGCCACCATCCGCAACATCGGCACCGCCGAGGCGCGGAACGTCGGCGTGCGGTTCACCGACAACGGCTCGCCGATCGGCGCCGACCAGACGATCGCGCTCATCGCTGCGGGCGGCAGCGCGACCGCCTCGGCCACCTGGGACACGAAATTCCTGAAGGGGGCGCACACGATCACCGTGACCGCCGATCCAGCGGCCGCGATCCGCGAGAGTGACGAGGCCAACAACGCCGCCAGCGTGACCGTGCAGGTGCGCGGGAACAAGGTCAACAACCCGTCATTCGAGCGCTCGACGTCCGGCACCGCACCCGACCAGTGGAGCTCCTCGGTCAGACGAGCTATGCCGCAGGCGGTACCGACGGGAGCCGCTCGGTGACCGCCGGTCCGACCGGTAGCTGGACCTCGGAGGCCATCGCCGTCACCCCGGGGAAGGCCTACGGGATCACCGTTGACACGGCCGGTGGCCGCGTCGCGATCGAGCAGCTGTCGGCGCTCGGCCTGGTGCTCGGGACGCTCGCGGATGCGCAGTCGTTCACGGCGGCCGTCGACACGGCCCAGATCCGGGTGAAGCTGCTCGGCGGCCTGAGCGGGATCAGCACGTTCGACAACGTGCGGCTGTGGGAGGAATAAGGCTAGGCGACCACCGGGCGCATCAGCTCGAGCGCTTTCGCGGCAGCCGCCGCTGCTTCCTTGTACTCGCCGCGGGCGTTGAGTGCGTCGAAGCGCAGCTCGTGGGCCCTGGCGAGCTGCCGCCGGCCGTGGGGCTCCAGGGCCGTGACCGCCTGGGTGAAGGCACGGCGGACCTCGCCCAGCGGGGCGCCTCCAGCGGCGACGGCCTGTGCCCGGACCAGCAGACTGAGCGCCTTGCACCGCAGGGATGCCCCGGCCAGCCCGGTGCTCGCGTCGGCCAGCCGGATCGCGTCGCCGGTCCGGCCCCGGGCCAGCTCAAGCTCGGCCCGGGTCTGGAGGACGTAGCCGAGGAGCGCCTGGTCGTCACGGTGCATCGCGGACCGCTCGGCCTTCGCGAGGGCATCCTCGGCGCGGCCGAACTGCCGCCGTTGGATGCAGATCCAGCCGATCGTGTTCCAGCTGGACCCGACCATCGCCTCCAGCTCGAGCTGCTCGTACGCCCCGAGCGCGCGGCGCGCGAAGTCGAGCGCCGCGTCGTAATCCCCCTGCTCCTGCCGGGTCACCGCGAGACTCTCATAGAGCGCGGCGACCGCACGGGTATCGGTGACGTCCTCGGCGAGGGCCTTCGCCCGCTCGCTGCGCAGATCGGCCGAGGCGTAGTCGCCGATCGTGACGTAGATCGTCGCGATGAACGAGGCGAGCTGTAGCTCCAGCGTCCGGTCAATGACGGAGCCGCTCTGGATGGCCCGCTCGCACTCCAGCGCCAGGCTGAGCGCCTCGATGCGCTCATCGAGCTGGTTGTGCGCTCGCGCGAGATCGAAGAGCGAGCGCACCGCGAGCTGCGTGTTTCCGGCGGCACGGAAGCCCCGGAGGGCGGCGTCGAATTCGAGGACGGCGGCCCGCCAGCTCCCCGAGTCGAGGAGCGCTCGTCCCCGGATGCGCTGGACCCGCGCGTCGAATGGACCCTGGCCGGTCGTCTGGAGCTGCCGGGTGAGCTCGAGGGCGTTGGCCGGGCGGCCCGCCCGAAGCTCTCCTTCGGCGCGGAGCAGCATGACCTCGCGGGCCTTGTCGCCCCCCGGTCCCGCGGCGAGGAGATCGGCGACCGTGGTGCCGAGGCGTCCGGCGATGATCTCCGCGGCGCGGAGGGACATGCGGGTGCGGCCGGTCTCGACCAGGCTGATGAACCCCTTGGTGAAATCAGCGCCGGCCAACGTGCCCTGCGTCATCCCGCGCCCGAGCCGCAGCGCCCGGACCCGCTCGCCCGGTCGCGGGTCGACCGGGCCTTTGGGCTTGCGGTGGACCGTTCCGCCGCGGGGTTTAGCGATTCGCGCCACTTACTAGACCTCGCTCATCAGTTCAGTATATTCGTCAACTCCCGGTCTCTGCGCCTGTCGACCCCGGTGCCGCCCGCCGTTGCCGTCGGCCTGTTGCCATCCGCGGGGTGTGATCGAATGACGCCGATGCACAGGCCGCCGCCGTCCGGGTCCTCAGCTGCCGTGGATCCGGCGACGATCGAGCGGGACCTGCGGACGCTCATCCGGATCCCGTCGGTCACCGGCTCCGAGGAGGCGGTCCAGCTCGCCGTCGCGGAGCTGTTGCTCGAGGCCGGCCTGCAGCCGCGGCGGATCGATCCGGACCCGGCGACGATCGCCGCTGATCCGGATTTCCCGGGGAGCGAGGTGCCACGGACCTCACTGCCGATCGTGACCGCCCGTCTCGGCCGGCCCGGCGGTCGGCGCGTCCTGCTGGTCGGGCACGTCGATGTCGTTCCCCCCGGGGATCTTTCGACCTGGTCGACCGATCCGTGGAGCGCCGAGATCCGGCACGGAGCGATGTATGGGCGGGGCGCGTGCGACATGAAGGGGGGAGTCGTCGCGATCATCGGGGCCCTTCGAGCGCTCGTCGCGACCGGCGCGGCCGAGCGACTGGCGGGAGAGGTGCTCGCGGTGAGCGTTCCGTCCGAGGAGGACGGCGGGCAGGGCATGCTCGCCGCGATCCGGGGCGGCTGCACCGGCGATGCCGCGGTGATCACCGAGCCGACGCGGCTGGACGTCGTCATCGCGCACGCCGGCGCGATCACCTTTCGGCTCACCGTCCCCGGGCGGGCCGCGCACGCCTCCAAGCGGCGCGAGGGCGTCTCCGCGCTGGACAACCTGCACACCCTGACGCGCGCCCTGGCCACGGACGAGACCGCGCGCAACGCTGCCGAACGGGATCCACTCATGGCCGCCCTCGGCCTGCCGTACCCGACGAATATCGGTACCGTCGCGGGCGGGGAGTGGGCCTCGACCGTGCTCGACCGGGTGGTCGCCGAGGGCCGCTACGGCGTGCGCCTGGGCCAGACCTGGCGCGACGCCGAGGTGGAGCTGCGCGCCTGCATCGGCGCTGCGTGCGCCGCCGATCCATTCCTCCGGGATCACCCGGCGGAGGTCGAGATCACCGGCGGCCGCTTCTCATCCGGTCGCGTCGCCGCCGACCATCCGCTCCCGGCGTCGGTCGCCGCGGCGATGACGGACACCCTCGGTCGCACTCCCGCATTTCGCGGTGAGCCCTACGGCGCGGACATGCGGCTCCTGGTGAACGAGGGGAGCACCCCGACGGTGATCTTTGGCCCGGGGGACGTCCGGTACGCGCACAGCGCGGATGAGCACGTCCCCCTGGCCGAGGTCGTCGAGTGCGCTCGCGTGCTCGCCGCCTGGGTCGAGCACGAGCTCGCGGTCAGCGCACGTTCACGATCATCGTGAGCCCGCCGCCGCCCTGCTCCTCGACCCCGTTGTTCGTCGTGTGGTCGGCGATGTGGCAATGGAACAGCCACTTGCCGGGCGCTCGGGCGGTGAACTCGACGTCGTAGCGCTCACCCGGCCCGATCAGGACCGTGTCCTTGGTGAGGCGGGCGCCGTCGGGCACGGGATGCCCATCGGTCGCGACGATCACGAATGGCTGCCCGTGCAGGTGCATCGGATGGATGAACTGCCCGGAGCCGACGATGTTCAACCGGACCCGGTCACCGACCTTCACATCGATCGTCTCGGTCGACGGGTAGCTCTTGCCGTTGATGGTGAAGAAGTTCGGGAACATCCCCGGCTGATTCATCGACGCCCGGGTGTCGCCGCTGCGCGGGTCGACGTTCCACTCGCCGAGCATGATCGTCCGCTCGACGGCATAGCCGCTGCGGCCGCCCGCCGGCTCGATGATGAGTGGTGCGGTGAGGCCGATGCTCTGCTGGCGAT
>DATLEG010000285.1:0-2617 GCA_035525465.1 Saccharimonadales bacterium (SeqCode) | reverse complement strand
CGATCCCACCCCGGCGCAGCTTGCGACCGCCCGTCGGCTGCAGGCCGAGACCGGGATCACCTTCCCGTTGGTGGAGGCGCCCGGCGAGCGGGTGCCGTTGCCGGACGCGTCATTCGATCTCGCATTCTCCGAATATGGCGCCTCGCTCTGGGCTGACCCGCACCTGTGGATCCCGGAGGCCGCGCGCCTGTTGCGGCCCGAGGGCCGGCTGGTCTTCCTGACGAATTCGACCATCGCCTTTCTCTGTACTCCGGAGGTCGGTGAGGTGGGAGAGCAGCTCATGCGCCCGCAGACCGATATGTATCGCGTCGAGTGGTCCGACGAGGTCGGGGTGGAGTACCACCTCTCCCATCCGGAGTGGATCGACCTGCTCCACCGGAGCGGGTTCCAGCTGGAGCGGCTGATCGATGTCTACGCGGGCCCCCAATCCAAGCGGCACGACTTCTACGGCTACGTCGGTCCGGAATGGGCCCGGAAGTGGCCGGTCGAGGAGATCTGGACCGCGACCCGCGGGTCGGTCGATGGGACTGGAAGGGGCGGCCGCGTAGCCGTATAACGTCGCGGTGATCCGGGCATCCCCCGACCTCAGGTCCGCAGGTCTTGCCCGGATGGTCAGCTGTGCCCTCGCGCTGACCGTCATCGTCGCGGCCTGTGGCAGCACAGCCGGGTCTGGCCCGGCGGGGCGGACCTCCGCGGCATCGCGTGGATCTGCGTCGGCGACCGCCGGCTCCGCCCTGGACGCCGCTCGCGCCCGGGGCCTGGTGGTGGTCTCGATCCGGATGGAAGCCCCGCCTGCCAGTCGGCAGATGGGCGATCCGGCGCACGCGCAGAAACGCGCGCTCGAAGCAGCGGTCGCCGCGCTCCTCGTGCGGGAGGCCTTCGGACCCGGCCCACGCGTCGAGCTTCGCGGCGCCGGTGGCGATCGGATCCTCGGACTTGATCAGGGAGCCGATCTCGCGATGGCCACGGTGATCTCGACGACGCGGACGGGCGTGCTGTTCTCGGAGCCATACGCGCGCGCCGCGCTCGTGCTGGCGGCCGCTCCCGCGGCCGGGGTGAAGAGCTTGGAAGACCTCCGGGGAAAGACCGTGGTGGCCGTCCAAGATGAGCTCGGGGCGAAGGACACGCTGGAGACAGCACTCCGTCAGGGCGGGATCGCGGCCACCGTGATCACCGCGACCGGGGTCCGCGGCGCCGTGGAGGTGGTCGAGGCAGGACAGGCGGTCGCGCTCGTCGGCGACAGCGTCGGCCTTGCGGTGCTCTCCCGGGATCGACCGGCGACGCCGGCGGTCGTGCTGGAGCTGGCACCGCTCTCCTATGTCGTCAGCGTGCGCGCCGGGTCAGCGGAGCTGCAGCGGGCCCTCAATACCGCACTGCGCGCTGCCCTCGCGGATGGGAGGATCGCGGAGATCGCGAAGAGCGCGGCGTTCCCGTACCGCGCTCCTTGAGCGCGGTCGACTATCCGCGCGGCTGGTAGGGCTCCTCGAGCGCGGCCGCGAGGTCGCTGACCAGCATCCCGGTGTCCGGCGGGAGCGGCGTCGCTGCCTCGAAGATCTGCTCCAGCTTGCGAGCGATCCCCGCAGCCTTGGAGAAGCCATACATCGCCGCCACCCCGGCGAGGGCATGGGCCTCACGGCCGGCCTCGGCCCGGGAGGCGGTGTCGCCGTTGTTCAGCATCGCCCGCGCGATCACCGCGAGGCGCTCCCACTGGGTGCGCCGATCGTTCTCCCAGAGGCGGCTGAACTGCTCGTCGAGCGACCGCGCGTCGGACGAGTCCGCGGGCATCTTCGTTCCCCCACCGTTGCTTGCTTGCCCGGTCATCAATGTAGTGTACGTCCGCCTACGCCATTTGGATGATGTCAGCCCTGGCGAAGCCGGGAAAAGGCAAAGCGCCGGACTCCCGAAGGAGCCCGGCGCTTTCGCCGCTAGATCCGAGCTGGTGCCGGACTAGTAGTTGCGCTGCGCCGGACGACGCGTCTCGAAGCAGTTGCTGCAGTAGACGGGCTTGTCGCCACGGGGCTGGAACGGCACACGTGCCTCCTGGCCGCAGGCCGAGCAGGTCGCCGTGAAGAACTCACGGGCCCCGCCGTAGCCGCCGCCCTGGCCGCCGCCGCTGTAGCTGGATCCGCCACCGGCACCCTTACGGGCGGCGCGGCAGTCGGCGCAGCGTCCCGGCTGGTTGACCAGACCGCGCTGCTGGTAGAACTCCTGCTCGCCTGCGGTGAAGGCAAATGCCTGTCCACAGTCCTTGCAGGTAAGTGTGATATCGCTGAAGCTCATTCTCGAACTTCTCCCTTGTTATTGCTGGTCCTGAGCCCGAGCTTCACCAACTCGGGTCTGAAGGGAGAAGGAGACTCCATTAGACGCCTTGTGGATCGAACCGTGCTGTGACCGCTGCGGAAAGCATAGCACTCGGGTCACACTGGGCCCAGCCCAGATCCGGTACCGGGGGGAAGCGTGAGCGGCCCGATCAGCCTGCGTGACTTCGAGGATGCGGCCCGCACGGTCCTGCCCGTGGCCGTGCACGACTGGGTCGCCGGCGGGGCCGAGGACGAGCTGGCGGTGGCGGGCAACCGGGCGGCGTTCGCCCGCCGGGTCATCCGGGGCCGGGTCCTGG
>DATLEG010000104.1:0-4252 GCA_035525465.1 Saccharimonadales bacterium (SeqCode) | reverse complement strand
GGTGACGACGCCGGCTTCAAGGCCGCCGCCGCGACCCTGGACAAGAACACCGTCAGCCTCGGCAACGCGGTCGGCTCCGTCTACGGCGATCCCGCCAAGACGACCTTCCTCGAGCTCTGGCGCAAGCACATCGGATTCTTCGTCGACTACACCCAGGGTGCAGCGGCCAAGGATCAGGCCAAGAAGGACAAGGCGAAGACCGACCTCGACGGATACCGCAAGGACTTCGACGCCTTCCTCTCGGGCGCGAACCCGAACCTCCCGAAGGGCGCCGTCGGCGACCTTCTCGTCCCCCACGTGACCGGCCTCTTCGCGGTCATCGACGCCCAGGCGGCGAAGGACCCGACGGTCGCTGCGAAGATCAAGACCGCGGCCGCCCACAGCCAGAAGATCGCCGACCCGCTGTCCGGCGCGATCGCCAAGCAGTTCCCGGACAAGCTCCCCGGCGCAGCGAACAAGGCCTCAGACTTCCGCACCGCCCTGAACCTGCTCCTCGACGAGCACGTCCAGATCACCGCCATCGCGACCGGCGCTGCCCTTCGCGGTGACGACGCCGCCTTCAAGGCCGGCGCCGCGACCCTCGACACCAACACCGTCGCCCTCGGCGACGCGATCGGCTCCGTCTACGGCGACGCCGCCAAGACGACCTTCCTCGACCTCTGGCGCAAGCACATCGGCTTCTTCGTGAACTACACCGTCGCGACCTCCAAGAGCGACAAGGCCGGTCAGGACAAGGCCGTCGCGGACCTCGACGGGTACCGCAAGGACTTCGACGCCTTCCTCTCGGGCGCCAACCCGAACCTCCCGAAGGGCGCCGTGGCCGAGCTCCTCGTCCCCCACGTCACCGGGATCGCCGCCTTCGTGACCGCACAGGCTGCGAAGGACCCGACCCAGTACGACAAGATCGAGACCGCCGCATCCCACAGCCAGAAGATCTCGGACCCGCTTGCCGAAGCGATCGTCAAGCAGTTCCCGGCGAAGTTCTAAGACCATGGCAGCCGGCAGTCTCCTTCGGCTCACCGCCGCCGCGGGCATCGCCCTCGGGGTCGGACTCCTGAGCCTGGAGACCGCTCCCTCCGACACGACGCGGCCCCCGGGTGGGGCCGCGTCGTCCCTCGTCGCCGGCGTCCGCACCCTCGAGGCCGGTGACTACCGGGCCGAAGTTGCCTTCACGCCGTCACGCGGGACCCCTCGCGCGGCCACGATCACGCTGCGCGACCGCTCCGGTCAGATCGTGGTCGGAAAGCCGCTCACCGGGATCCTCGCCTACACCGGCACCGAAGCCGGTCACGAGCACGACGACATCCTCATCTCCCGTGAAGCGACGCCGGGACGCTACGAGCTCTCGCTCGACGAGGTCTCCAGCGGGTCCTGGAAGCTCACCATCGCGGTCGGGAACGAGGCTCGCGTCGCCTACGCCTTTACCACTGACTGACCCACCCAACCCTCCTCCCTGCAGGACGCCCCGGGATACATCCCCGGGGCGTCCTGCCGCGTATGGAGAGGGAACATCGCCTGGAGGAAACGCATGACCGCGCTCACCCGCCTCGCTCTCGCCGCCACCGCCTCGCTGGCCCTGCTCGCCGGCTGCTCCGCCGCCCCCACGTCGACGGGCGCGGCACCCGCCGCCGCTTCGTCGGCCGTCGAGGTGACCGGCTTCAAGTTCGTCCCGGCCACCCTCGAAGTGGCCAAGGGGACCAAGGTCACCTGGACGAACAAGGACACCACCAAGCACACCGTCACCAGCGGCAAGGACGGGACGAAGGACTCCAAGTTCGACGGCCCGCTCGCCGATGCGCCCGGGACGTTCACGTTCACCTTCGCCGAGTCCGGCACCTATGCCTACTTCTGCTCGATCCACAAGTCGATGGTCGGGACGATCACCGTCAAGTAGTCCCAGCACACACGTCCTCACGCGGCCCGAAGTCTTTTTGTCAAAAAAAGACGAGGGCGCGTGGGGACGCGGTGCGCGTGCGTCGATCACGCCTTTAGGACGCGGTGTGCGTGCGTCGGGGGGTGGGGCGGTCCGCTGAGCTCGGTCGGTCGGGTGCGTCATCGCTCGACGGCGCGCGCCTACCGGCCGACTCTTCGCTCATCGAACCACCCCACCCCCCTCTTCAGAGCTCTGCCTGCTGGCAGGGTGTGATCATCGGTGCGTGCCTTTTTCTTACGCGCGGGTCACTGCCAGTCTCTTGAGACCAGCTTCACGAAGAGGCCGAGCTCATCCAGGCGTGTGGCGAGGACCGAGATGACGCCATCGACGTGCTGCAGGGTGCCCTGGATGACGACCGCGCCGCCCTGATCGACGACGCGCTTGTATCTCGCGTAGGTCGCCGGCCGGATGATGATGTTCAGCAGGCCGTACTCATCCTCGAGGGACAGGAACACGTGGCCCTTCGCGGTCTCGGGATGCTGCTTCACCACGATCGCGCCGGCCACGTGCACCGTTCGGCCATGGGTCCCCCGCTGGACATCGGCGGAGGAGCCGACGCCGCGGGCGGTCAGGCGCTCGCGGTAGAAGTGCATCACCTGCGGCCCGGTCGGGATGCCGGTGATCCGGTAGTCGAGAGCGGCACGCTCCTGCTCGCCCAGGGCCGGAAGCGAGGGAGCGGCGGTCGTGGGATAGGCAAGCACCGGCCGGCTGAATGCCGGGGAGCCCCGGTGGGCCTCGCGGGCCCGCCAGAGGAGCGCGCGCCGCGGCTCACCGAACCGGTCGAACGCCCCGACCAGGGCGAGATTCCGGAGCGCCTCCTCCTTCAGGCCGACCCGCCGGGCGAAGTCATCGAACGAGCGGAACGGGCCACGGCGCTCACGCTCGGCGACGATGCCGGCGGCCTCCTCCTCCCCCAGCCCCTTCACCGACCCGAGCCCGAGCCGGACGTCATGGGTCCGGCAGGCCCGATGCCGCGCGATGGTCACCGACCGATCCACGACCAGATCGTCGTGCTCCCCCGACGCGCCCGCCCGTTCTTCGATCATCGCGTTCGCCCCCGAGCGATCCACGTCGACCGGAAGGACCGCGATCCCATGGCGCTTGGCGTCCCCCGCGATGACCGCCGGCGAGTAGAAGCCCATCGGTTGGTTGTTCAACAGGGCGACGACGAACTCGGCCGGGTAATAGAGCTTGAGATGCGCGGTGTGATACGCGGTGAGCGCGAACGCCGCCGCGTGGCTCTTACAGAAGCCGAACTCGGCGAAGGCCGCGATCTGGCGGAAGATCTCGTTCGCGGTCCCGTCATTCACGCCGCGCTGCAGGGCGCCGCGGACGAACGGCTGGCGCAGGCGCTCCATGTCGGTGCTCGAGCGGGCCCGGCTCATCGCGCGACGCAGGCGGTCCGCTTCCGATGCGCTGAAGCCGGCCACGGCCATCGCGACCTTGAGGATCTGCTCCTGGAACAGGATGACCCCGAGTGTCTCCTTGAGGATCGGCTCAAGGAGCGGGTGCGGGTAGGTCACCGGCTCGCGGCCCTGGCGGCGGCGGATGTAGGGGTTCACCATGTTCCCCTGCAGCGGGCCGGGACGGATGATCGCGACCTGCACGACGATGTCGGCGAAGCAGCGCGGGCGGACCCGGGGAAGCGCCTGTCCCTGCGCGCGGCTCTCGACCTGGAACACGCCGATCGTGTCGACCTCGCAGAGCAGGTCGTACACCGCCGGATCCTCGAGCGGGATCGTTCCCAGATCGAGCCGGACGGCGTGCAGCTCGTCGATCATCGCGACGCAATCCTTGATGAGCGACAGGGTGCGCAGGCCGAGCAGGTCCATCTTGATGAGCCCGAGATCCTCGATGTCCCGCTTGTCGAACTGGACGACGTTCCGCCCGGGCATCGTCGCCCGCTCGATGGGCACGGTGTCGACCAGGGGCAGCGCGGTGATGAGCATCCCGCCGTTGTGGATCGACAGGTGCCGGGGGAGATCGGCGATCTCGGCCCGGAGCGCCTCGTAGAGCGGCCACCGCTGCCGCTCCAGCGTGGTGAGCTCCTCCGGGGCGTCGGTCGGGACGCCCGATGCGCCGCCGCGCACGAATTCGCCCGACGGCCCCCGGGAGTCGTACCGCGGCGTCTCGACCGACTTCGCGAGCCGGTCGATCAGCTCCTCCCGGAACCCGAGGGCCTTCGCCACCTCACGGCTCGCGCTCCGCGGGCGATAGGTCACCACGTTGCAGACCATCGCCGCGTACCGCTCGCCGTAGCGGCGGTAGACGTATTGGATGACCTCCTCGCGATCGTTGGACGCGATATCGAGATCGATG
>DATLEG010000278.1:0-8415 GCA_035525465.1 Saccharimonadales bacterium (SeqCode) | reverse complement strand
GGTTCCGCAACGCTTACTTCTCCCGGAGTTCGCTCTACGTCTGGCTGTTCAGTGCCTACGGCCGGCACCACCGGAACTGGCCGGTCGCGATCGCCCGCCACCCACACCTGCGGGTCCTGCGCTTCCGCTCAGCGCGCGATGCCACACGATGGCTGGACAGCCTGACCACGGCGTCGCCGGACGGCAGTCGCGCATCGATCGGTCCGACCTAGCGCGAATGGTCGCTCAGCCCGGGAGGATGATCCGGAGTCCGAGGATCATGACGATGATGTTGGCGATGAGCGCGAAGATGGCCCGAAGCTTCTCATCGAGGCGACCGTGGAGTGAGCCGCCGAGGACCGCGAGGAGCGATTGCCAGGCCGCCGAAGCCAGGACCACCCCGGTCACGAAGGCCGGGATGTTCGCCAGCACGTCGGACCCAAGGCCGAGCGCGATCGCGCCGAAGTAGGCGAGCGTGGCCGGGTTCACCAAAGTGAGGGCGATGAAGCGGAGATAGGTCCGCACCAGGTCTGCGCTTCCCGCTGCGCGCCTATCGGCGGACGCGATCCGCCGTGCCCTGAGTGCGCCAAGCAGGCCGATCGCCAGCAACGCGAAGCCCGCGGCCAGACGGAGCGGCCCCTCCGCCGGCCCGAGGACAGGGACGATCGCCGCACCCAGGCCCACCGCGAGGCTCACGTAACACAGGTCGACCGTCGCGGCGCCGAGGCCGGCGGCGAGCGCCGGCCGGAATCCGGCCCGCAGCCCGGTCTGGACGATGAGCGCGGTGATCGCTCCCGGGGGCATGGCAATGGCCAGTCCGGCGGCGACACCGGTAAGGAAGATCGTCAACCGGTCCAGGCCGGCAGGTGGGGCCGGGAGGCCGCCTCGATCTGGAGGACGAAGCCCCGGGGCGACGTCACCACGGCCTCGAGGGCCCGGGCGATGGTGCGCCGGTGGACCGGGTCCAGGTCGGTCGGCACCTCGTCCTCATCCAGCACGAGGAAGCTCGCGTCCGGCCGGACCAGGATGTCCACAGCGAGGTCGAGCCAGTCGACCGACTCCACGGTGATCCGCGGTGGCGCGCTCACATTCACGTAGTAGGCGAGCGTCCAACCCTCCACCAGCCAGTGGTAGACGTTGTACGGCCGGTCGGCCCAGAAGTGGCCCACCGTCACGGCCCCTTTCGGCACCGTTATCACGCCGCCGGCGACCGTCCAGTCGCGGTCGACGGTGTAGCCGAGCACCGCCGAACGGCCGGGCTCGACCGCCAGCCCAACGCAGGCGAACTCGACGCTGGACCCGTCGAGCCGGGTCTTGCGCTCGATGACCGTCCCGTTCTTTGACACCCCACTACGCATCCGTAGCATGAGTGTGCCGTGAGAGAGCTCTACCAGGTCGTCGAGGTCGGCCCGGCCTGGTATCAGGAGAACATCCCCTGTCAGGAAGCCTGCCCGGTGCGCACGAACTGCCGGGGCTACCTGAATCTCGCGGCCGCGGGTGAGTTCGAGAAGGCCTGGGAGCTGGCGCTCGACCCCAATCCGATGGCCTCGATCTGCGGCTCGGTCTGTGCCGCGCCCTGCGAGTCGGCCTGCCGGCGCAAGGAGGGCGATCAGCCGCTCTCGATCCGCTACGTGAAGAAGTTCCTCTCCGACTGGGCGCACGCGAACGTCACGATCGACGGTCGCCCGTATACCCAGCCGGCGCCGCCGGTCTTCGGCGCGCCGGCGAAGAAGGTCGCGATCGTCGGCGCCGGCTGCGCCGGCCTCGCCGCGGCGAGCGATCTCGCCAAGCAGGGCTTCGGGGTCACCGTGTTCGACGCGCTCGACCAGGCCGGTGGAACGCCGCTCGCCGGGGTGCCGCCGTTCCGCCTCCCGCGGGAGGTCATCGACCGGGACATCTCGGGGATCGTGAATGAGAACGTCGAGCTGCGCCTGTCGACCTACGTCGGCCGCGACGTGAAGCTTCGGGAGCTCTATGAGCGGTATGACGCCGTCCTGGTGACCGCCGGGTGCTTCGAGCCGAACTACATCGGCATCCCTGGCGAGGACGCCGATGGCGTCATGGCGGGGATCGTGTTCCTGGAACGCGCGTATCGCGGGCGTCCGGTCGAGGTCGGCAAGAAGGTCGTCGTCCTCGGGGGTGGGTACACCGCGATGGACTGCGCCTCCACCTCCTGGCGCCTCGGGGCTGACGATATCTACATCGTCTACCGGCGTGGCCGTGACGAGATGGTGGTCGACGAAGAGGAGCTGGCCGAGACCGAGCGTGAGGGAATGCAGTTCGTCTACCTCTCACAGCCGCTCGAGGTCCTGACCGACCCAAGTGGTCACGTGCGCGGCGTGAAGTTCGTCCGGAACCGCCTTGGCGCGCCGGATGCCTCCGGCCGCCGCAGCCCCGAGGCGATCGAGGGCTCCGAGTATGAGATCGAATGTGAGACCGTCCTCCTTGCGCTCGGGCAGGCGCCGGACACGACCTTCCTGGCCGAGTTCGAGCAGTTCCGGGTGAAGCGCTGGCGCGATCTGAAGATCGATCCCGAGACCTATCAGAGCGCCGTCCCCGAGATCTTCCTTGCCGGTGATTACCGCACCGGCCCGACGACGATCATCGAGGCGGTCGCCGACGGGCGCTCGGCCGCCCAGCAGCTGATGCGATTCCTCGACCCGATCGCCGCGGCCGCCGAGTTCCCCGAGTACCACGAGATCGTTACCCTGCGCCGCTCGAGCACCCCCGACAACATCGGGCAGATCTCGGGCGAGGGCGCCCAGGCGCGGATCTACCACAACATGTCCGTCGATTACGACCGGATCCCGCGCCAGGAGATGCCGAAGCTCAGCAAGAAGGAGCGGCGGGGCTTGTTCCTCGAGGTGAACCGGGGCTACGAGGTCGCGCAGGCGGTCGCCGAGGGCGACCGCTGCCTGAAATGCAACTTCAACATCGAGATCGTCGGCGAGCTGTGCATCATCTGCGGCGGCTGCGTGGACGTCTGCCCGATGGACGTCATCCACATGGTGGACATGTCCGACGTCGTCGACGACGGGGCGATCCCGGCCGTCGGCGAGGCGAAGAAGTGGCAGAACGGCGTGGCCTTCTTCCTTGACGAGACCGCCTGCATCCGCTGCGCGCTCTGCGTCATCCGCTGTCCCACCGACGCGATCACGATGAACCGCTACGGGATGGTCGCGCCGTCGGTCGGACGCACGCTGCCGAAGGAGTCCATCGACGACGAGATCCACCTCGACCTCACCGTGAGCGGACGCAAATCGATCCGGCCGCTTCCGATGTACGATCCCGTCGCTGCGAGCAGCTTCAAGCAGCTGAACGGCAATGGCAACGGCCACGCCCACGCCGCACCATCGGACGCCGAGCTCACTACGACCGGGAGAGTGCACTAGTTGCTTGAACTGCCAGCCGAGATGTGGCGCCGGGTGAAGACCGGCCCGATCTGGAAGTCGCTGTTCCGTCATGGGTATCCGGATTCGCGAAAGAACCAGTCGCTCGCGGTCTTCACCAATGTCTTCCTGCACCTGCATCCGGTGAAGGTCCGTCGCCATGCCCTCGCGATCCCCTACACGTGGTGCATGGGTGGCCTGTCCTTCTTCCTCTTCCTGGTGCTCACCCTCACCGGGACGCTCCTGATGTTCTATTACCACCCGACGGTCGACCTGGCCTACACCGACATCAAGGACCTGGAGACCGTGGTCATTTTCGGCCAGATCCTGCGGAACATGCACCGCTGGGCCGCGCACGGCATGGTGATCACGGTGTTCCTGCACATGATCCGGGTGTTCTACACCGGCTCATATAAGCCACCGCGGGAATTCAACTGGGTGGTCGGGACCCTCCTCTTCGTGCTCACGATCGTCCTCTCCTACACCGGGTACCTCCTTCCCTGGGACCAGCTCGCGTTCTGGGCGGTCACCGTGGGCTACGAGATCGCCCGGGCCACCCCGCTCGTCGGCGATGAGGTGAGCTTCGTGATCTTCGGTGGATTCCAGCTCGGTCCGAACGCGCTCCTGCGGTTCTATGTGCTGCATGTGGTGGCTCTGCCGCTCATCACCGGATTCCTCATCGCCATCCACTTCTGGCGGATCCGCAAGGATGGCGGCATCTCAGGGCCGTTGTAATGACGACACCTCGGGGTCCCCAGCCGTTCAGCGGGCAGGAGAAGCGTCTCCGGCTGCTGGCGTTCGTCCGGCAGGACTCGGTGGTCCGGGTCGACAAGCGTGTCGAGGACACCGCGATGGTCTGGCCGCATCTGCTCACGATCGAATTCATCGCCGCGATGCTCTGGTTCATCGGCCTCTTCATCATCTCCGCGGCGTTCAACGCGCCGCTCCAGGACCACTCGACCGCCGACTGCACCCCGAACCCGTCGAAGGCCCCCTGGTACCTGCTCAACCTCCAGGAGCTGCTCCTGCACATGGACAAGGGTCTTGCCGGTGTGGTGGTCCCGACCGTCTGGATCGGCTTCATGATGGCGATCCCCTACATCGACCGGAGCCGCGCGGGGGTGGGCATCTGGTTCACGAATCCGAAGGGCAAGACCATCGCGATCTTCTCCGCGGTCTACTCGGTCGTGATCACCGCCTTCCTGATCGGCCTCGACAAGGTCCTGAAGGATCTCGGGTACATCAAGTTTGCCAGCGACAACCTCCCCGGCGGGAAGCAGCTCTTTCCGGACTACATCATCCCGATCGCCACGATGATCGCGCTCTCCATCGGGCTCGTGCTGATCGTGAAGCGGCTGTATCAGGCGAATACCCGCGAATGGATGATCGCGGTCTGGACCGGATTCATCGCTGTGTACCTGGTGCTCACCGTCGTCGGGACCTCGATGCGCGGTCCAGGTATGGATATGTATGCCCCCTGGACGCTTCCGGAGACCCACCAATGCTTCGCGCCGGCGCATCAGTGATCCGGCCACACGACGACACGAGCACCACTTCCGGCGGCCTGATCGCCAACATCAAGCGGCGTCAGCTGCTCCGCCTCGGGTTCCTCGGGGGCACGCTCCTCGCGCTCGGGGAGATCGGCGGCGTCCTCCTCCCGTTCCTGAAGGTGAACAAGATCGTCGGTCTGGGGGCGAAGGTCCCGGTCGGCGCGAAGGACGCGATCCTCGCGAGCTTCAAGGCGACGAACGATGCGCCGATCCTGAACACCGAGGGCAAATTCTTCCTCCTGCACCCCGAGGGCGGGATCATCGCGGCCTACCGCAAATGCACGCATCTGGGCTGCACCGTGCCGTTCGTGGCCGCGGAAGACCAGTTCCACTGCCCGTGCCACGGCTCGATCTACGACAAGCAGACCGCGATCGTGAAGGGCGGCCCGGCGCCGAAGCCGCTCCAGCTCTTCCACATCACCGAGTCGGGCGGCTCGCTCGTCGTCGACACCAACCCGCTGAACGTCATCGATCGCGGCAAGAATGAATGGGACCCGAAGGACGTGGAGATCACGGCGTGACGTTGGATCCGAATGCCGTCCTCGCCGGCCTCAGCCTGCTGCTCTTCGTGGGCCTCCTCGGGTTCTTCGGCTTCGTGGTCAAGCACCAGAACGAGATCGAGCCCGACGAGAAGCCGGCCGAGGGTGTCGAGCTGCTCCGCCAGCACTACGCCCCCGGTGAGACGACCGAGCAGCCGACCCCGTACTACGTCGCCCCCATCCCGTCTTCCCCCGATCCGCTGGAGAGCGCGGCGAACCTGGACAAGAAGATCCTCGCCGGGGCGGGAATGCTGTTCGTCCTCCTTGGCTTGGTCGGCGGGTACCTGCTCCTGCTCCTCGTCGGGAGGGCCGACGCGACCTCGTCGACCTGGCGCGACCGGGTCGCCTCCGAGCACCAGCTCGCCGCATCGGTGATGCGCGGGCGGAACCTTTACGCCAACCTGTGCTTCGACTGCCACGGCAAGGACGGCAAGGGCGACGTCGGTGTCGGCCTTCCGTTGAACAAGCCGGAATTCAAGTACGAGAACATCAAGGACGACCCGGCGAAGCTGAAGGACACGGAGGTCTTCCTGCAGAAGGTCATCGAGCGCGGCCGTCAGAAGCCGGCGCCCCAGATCTCGATGCCGGCCTGGAGCAACCACGAGGGTGGCCCGCTCAATGATGAGCAGATCCGCCAGCTCCTGGCGATGATCGAGTTCGGCAGGGACGAGGATTGGGGCGATATGGTCGCCATCCGCCGCGAGAGCGACCTTTCGGAGGAGCCGAATCCGCCGAAGCAGGTCGCCCTCGACCCGAAGGCCACGGGCAAGGCGCTCATGCTGAACAACCCCCAGGCCAGCTGCGTCAGCTGCCACAGCCTCGAGGCGGGGAAGAACAGTCCGATCGCCGCCGCCCCCAACCTCTCCGACTACGGGGCGAAGGGCCCCCTGAGCGCGGAGCTGAAGGCGCTCAAGGCGTCGGGCGATCCGGACTGGCTGTTCAAGTGGGTGAGCAACGCGCCGGCGATCAAGCCGGGGATCGTCATGCCGCCGTTCAATAAATCCGCCGGGGGGCAACTGGACGACACGAATATCAAGAACATCGTCGAGTACCTACTGACACTCGGCAAATAGCGCACGCGGAGAAGGGGCAAAGGCCGTGATCACCGAGATCGCCGAAGCGAACGAGTTCTACATGGTGTTCATCACCACGTTCATCCTCATCGCAACCCTGTACTTCCTCCAGAAATGGTGGACCACGTACCGCTAGACCCAGCGGGTCCGACGCCGCCGCGTCCGCAGCTGCGGACCCTCACCCTGCTGGTCGGCCGGATGACCACCATCAAGCTGACCTACTGGGCCGCCCTCACCGCCTGGGAGCTCGCGGCCCCCCGTGGTCTGGGGATCGCCTTTGCCGTCATCGCGTCCGCCGCGGCCCTCGTGTGGTCGGCACGCTCCGCCCGGAGCATCGACAGCCGTTCCGGTGGCATCGCGCGCGGGATCGCGACGGTCTCGACCACCTTCGCCACCGCGTCGGTCGTCGCCGCTCCGGCGAGCCTCCCGCTCCTGCTCATCGAGCGCGTGCGCTCGGCGGAAGGCTGCGCCGCGCAGATCACCTGCCATGGCGAGGCGATCTGGTTCTGGGTGGCCACCTTCCTGGTCGGCTTCCTGGTCATCCCGGCGGCCTTCGCGCTGGCCCTGCGGTCGGAGTGACGTCCCGGGTGCGTTTGCCACCCAGGGCGAGTTCACGGACGGCGCTCGGTGTGCGTCTGCCACTCCGCGCGTATGTACGGACGGCGGGACGTGCTTCTGGCTTCCTTATCGGGCCCCTCTGCGGAGGGAACCCCCGATAAGGCGCCAGAACACATCCCGCCGTCCTCTTCACCGTTGGCGGGGAGGACGAAGGACGGGGCGCATGACCGCAGCGCACCCGCCTGCGACACCCTGCCTGAGCGCAGCGCTCTGAAGAGGGGGGGTGGGGTGGTTCGCTGAGCGAAGAGTCGGCCGGTAGGCGCGCGCCGTCGAGCGATGACGCACCTGACCGACCGAGCTCAGCGGACCGCCCCACCCCCCGACGCACGCACCTCGCGTCCTAAAGGCCGTGATCAGCGGGAGGCCACATCACATGACGCACGCACATCGCGTCGCGGGAACGTGATCAGGCGGGTCGCCGCCCCGACCCACGCACCTCTAAGGCCGTCAGCTCTTGAAACGACGCTCCAGCGCCGCCGCGAAGGCGTCGGCGGCCCGCGACCGGCGCCGGCCGCGGTGGTGGGCCAGAGCGATCGAGCGCGAGAGGATCGGGTCGGTGAGGCGCACCGCGACGAGCGGGCCGCCCGGCTCGACGACGATCCCCGGGACCACCGCGACCCCGATCCCCGCGGCGGTCATCCGGAGGACGCCGTCCATCTCCGCACCCTCGACCGCGAACACCGGATGGAATCCGGCCGCTTCACAGGCGGAGATCGTGGTGGTCCGCAGGTCGTAGCCCTCGCGGAACATGACCAGCGGCACGCCGCGCAGCTCGGCGACCTTCACGCTGCGGCGCTTGGCGAGCGCATGGCCGGCCGGGACGGCAAGCACGAGGTCCTCGCGCAGGACCGCGGTCGTGGCCAGGAGATCGTCGTGCGGGACGGGCAGGACGACAAGGGCGAGATCGAGGTCTCCGGCCTCCAGCAGGCGGACGAGGTCCCGTGAGCCGGCCTCATGGACCGCGAGCGAGACCCCGGGATGGGCGCGGTGGAACTCCGCGAGCACCGGCGGGAGCAGCACCGTCGAGATGCTCGGCGTCGCGCCGACGGACAGCCGCCCTTTCTCGAGCGTCGCGAGGCCGGCCACCTCGGCCCGCGCGGCGTCGAGGTCCGCGAGGACCCGCTTGGCCCAGGGAAGCAGGACGGCGCCCGCGTCGGTGAGCGCCACACGCCCGGCGCCCCGGTCGAAGAGCGGATCGCCGATCTCCGCCTCAAGCCGGCGGATCTGCTTGCTCACCGACGGCTGGGCCACGCCGAGGTCCGCGGCC
>DATLEG010000273.1:0-4528 GCA_035525465.1 Saccharimonadales bacterium (SeqCode) | reverse complement strand
GGCCGCAGGGCTCGAAGCGCGACGGCATGAGGAACAGATCCGCGCCGGCGTAGATCCGCTGGGCGAGTGCGGTGTCGAAGCCCAGGGTGAGCGCGAGGCGATGGGTATACCGGGCGGCCAGGCGACGCCACCGCTCCTCGTAGACCGGGTCGCCGCTGCCGAGCACGACGAGCTGGACGCCCCCCTCCAGCAGATCGGGGGCGACCGCGGTGAGCAGATCGATCCCTTTTTGCTCGACCAGCCGGCCCACGACGCCCAGCAGGGGCAGCGACGGATCCACCGCCAGGGCCAGCTCGCGCTGGAGCGCCGCCTTGCAGACCGCTTTCCCCCGCGGGTCGCCCGCGGAGTAGGTCGCCGCGATGTGCGGGTCCGTCGCCGGATCGAAGACCGTGGTGTCGATCCCGTTCACGATGCCCCGCACGGCGTCCCCACGGTCCCGGAGCAGCCCATCCAGGCCCTCTCCCAGCTCGGCGGTGCGGATCTCCGCGGCGTACCGCTCGCTCACCGTCGACACGATCCCCGCCGCCGCGATCCCCCGGGCCATCGGGTTGCATTCCCCCGGCGCTTCCGCCGCGAGCGGCGTGCGCTGCAGACCGACCCGGTCGAGCACCGCGGCGGGGCTCTGCCCCTGGTACGCGAGGTTGTGGATGGTGAACACCGTGGCACTGCGGCGGGCAGCTCTGACCAGGGGGATGAGCAGCCCGGTGTGCCAGTCGTGCGCGTGCACGACGTCGGGTGGCTGGTCGACCAGATCGGTGGCAACGGCGGCACAGAAGAAGGCGTAGCGATCGGCGTCGTCCGGAGCGCCGTACACGACGTCCCGGCCGAGGCGCTCGTCGTTCTCGACGAACACGATCCGGACCCCCGCCCGCCGGGTCTCGCGGTACCCCGCGCCGGTCAGGGTGCCGTCGAACCTGACAGCGCGGCCCCGCGCCTCGGCACCCGCTCCTGCGGCACCGAGCTCGATCGATCGGTGCCGGGGGAGGTAGACGGTCACCTCATGGCCCAGAGCGGCCAGCGCCTGCGGCAGCGAGCCCGCCACGTCGGCAAGGCCGCCCACCTTCACGTACGGCGCGACCTCGGCGGCGGCGAAGGCGACGCGCATCCGGCAATTGTTAGGGATTGGTAAAGGGCGGGAAGGAGCCGGCCGGCGAGGCCGCGAAGGACCCCCTGGGCGCGTATGTTCTGGAGCAGCGGACCGTTAGTGCTGGTGGAGCCGTGCCGGGCACGGGATGGGAGTGATGCATGGACCTCAATAAGCTGGCGCTCGGCGCGGGCGCGACGATCCTCACGACCGGGCTGATCGGTGGCGCGGCGTTCGCGGCACTGGCACCCGTGTCGCCGGCCACGTCACCGACGATCGCAGCGGAGCCTGCTCAGGGTGGCGTCTCGAGCGACGAAGCCCGTAAGCCGGGTGCCGGGCTGCAGGGGATCCTTGAAAAGCTGGTCAAGGCGGGCACGATCACCCAGGCGCAGCAGGACGCGATCCTCGCCGCGGCCAAAGAGGCCGAAGGCGCCAAGGCCCGACCGGAGCACAGTGCTGCCAAGGGGGTCCTGGGCGACCTGCTGAAGACCGCGACCACCTACCTCGCCCTTGACCACAAGGCCCTGGCGACCCAGCTGCACGCCGGCAAGAGCCTGGGCGAGATCGCGGGGGCCACCGCCGGCAAGAGCCGCGACGGCCTGGTGAAGGCGCTCACCGACGCCGCGACGGCAAAGATCGACGCCGCGGTCACCGGCAAGACCATCACCGCCGACCAGGCGGCCAAGCTGAAGTCCGGCCTCGCCGCCCACATCGCGAAGCTGGTCGATCACAAGGCCGCACCGCGGCCGGAGCACCCGAAGAAGCCGTAAGCCCGTCGCGCCGCCCTCCGCGCGCCGGCCCCGTTCGCGCGGGGCCGGCGTCGAGTATCGAACGGGTCTCGTTCTCGCCCGCTCCGCCGGCCGCCGTCCATAACCTCCTCCCGGGCGCTCCGTTGAACAAGCGGCAGGCACGCATGCGGGGAGCAGCGAAATGGGGAATCCGCTCACGAGCGCGTTCGATCGGAAGGCGGCCGCTATAGTCGGCGCGCCCGCCACGGCGGGAATTCGCCGCCAGACGGAGCTTGCTGTGGATCGCGTGCTCGATCAGCGCTACCGCATCCTGGAGCCGATCGGCGCCGGCGGCTATTCGCAGGTGTACCTCGCCCAGGACACCGCGCTCGGCCGGCAGGTCGCGGTCAAGGTCCTCGACCCCGCGGCCGCCGCGGACGCCACCCTGCGCCGGCTCTTCGTCAAAGAGGCGCGCGCCCTGGCCCAGCTCTCCCACCCGAACATCGTGGGCGTTTTCGATGTGGGTGAGGTCGACGGTCTGCCGTTCATCGTGATGGAGTACGTCGCCGGCACGTCGCTGAAGGCCCGGATCGAACGGACCGGTCCGTTGCCGGTCGGGGATGCGATCCGCTTCACCGACGAGATCGCCGCCGGCCTCACCTTTGCGCACTCCCGCGGGATCGTGCATGACGACATGAAGCCGTCGAACGTGATGCTCGACAAGGATGACCACGCGAAGATCTGCGACTTCGGTATCGCCCGGACCCCGCAGGAAGATGCTGACTCGCCGCAGCTGTTCGCCACCGCGCTCTACGTCGCCCCGGAGCGCGTCGAGGGGCGCCCCGCCTCGGTCGCGAGCGATATCTACGGACTGGGATTGGTCCTGTACGAGATGCTGGTCGGCAAGCCGCCGTTCACCAGCTCGAACGCCGCGGTGCTCCTTCGCGACCACGTGGTGCGGCCCCCTGTCCCGCCGAGCCATCTCCGGCCGAGCCTGCCGAAGGAGCTGGACGCGATCGTGTTGAAGGCGCTGGCGAAGGACCCGGGCCTGCGGTACTCGCGCGCCAGCGAGCTCGGCGACGTCCTCCAGCGGCTCGATCGGACCGAACGCACGGCGGTGACGGTGCCCCTCGCGGGCCGGTCAGCTGACGACGACGATGGCGACGGGATGATGACGATGCCGATCCGCGGCTTCGTTCCCGGCGCCGAGCAGAGCCCGGTCGTGGCGCTGCTCTCCGCGCACGGACAGCCGATCCGCCGCGGTCTGTACGGGTTCCTGGCGGCCCTCCCGCTGTTCGCCCTGCTCATCCTGAGCGGCTTCGGGCCGCTGCCGGGGCTGCTCGCCGGCGGCCTGGTGATCGCGATCTCGCTCCTTGGCCAGCTCGGCCTCGGAATCACGCTCGCCTGGCTCGTGGAGACCGCGCTCATCTTCCTCTTCGTCCCCGGCCTCGCGCTGCTCTTCGCGCTCATGGGCCTCTGGGTCTGGCTCCGGGACGTCTCGAGCGAGCGTGCCGCCCTCGCGATGGCGATGCCGGTGACCGCGCCGTTCGGTCTCGCGCCGGCGCTCATCCTTGCGGCTGCCGCGATCCACGGGCTCGGCGGGGTCGTCACCGTCGCCTGGGGAGCGGTCCTGGCCGTGATCTTTGCCGTCGCGTCCGGACGCCAGGCGCTCGGCACCTTCACCCAGACCGGGCTCTCGCTCGAGCCGGAATCGCTGTTCGATCCGGCCCGCGCGACCGACATGAAGGGCGCCCTCACCCACCTCCTGGCGGGCGCATCGAACGACCGCTTCGGTCCGCTGCTCGGGCAGCTGGACCCCGGCCGGTTGGGCGGACAGCTCGGCGGCGTCGCGTCACGCTTCAGCGGCGCGGACGTCACCGCGTTCGCCACGATCATGGCCTGGGTCGTCGCGGCGCTCGTCGTCTGGACGACGACGCGCTTGCTGCGCTCGCTGTTTGACACGATCCTGCGGCGGCCGAAGCGCTGGTTCGCGCTCTACGTCTTCGCGACCACCGTCGGCGTCCTCGCCGGCGCCGCGGTCCTCTACATGCTCTTCGTCACCTGGATGCCGCTCGCCGCGTCCCCCGGTCGTCCCGCCGACGGCCTGCTCTTCGTGTCGGCGCTCACCGGTGCACTGCTCGCGATCGCGATGGGTGTCGTGGTGAGCGCGACCGAGCGGCCGGAGAAGGAAGAGGAGCCACTCCCGGCGATGGCGGGGCGGCACAGCCCCGTCCGCTAGGTCTTCAGGCTTCCTGGCTGCGGCGCCACGGGGCGCCGGCGACGAGGCCGCCATTTGCGGCGGCGATCGCGGGCCCGCTGCAGGTCAAAGCGCCGGCCGCGCCAGGCAAAGACCGCGGTCCCGATGAAGACCCAGATGACGCCGGCCACCGGCACGGCGAAGAGCGCCCCGACGATCCCCCCCACCTCGAAGCCGGTGAGCAGTGCCAGGATCGCCGCGATCGGGTGCAGCCCGACGGCGTGACCCACCACCCGCGGGACCAGGACATTCGATTCGATCTGCTGGATGACCAGAAATGCCACCGCGGTCCAGACGAGCGCCGGACCGCCCAGCGGTGCCGCGAGCGCGAGGGCCGGGAGCGCGCCGGCGAACGGCCCGATCATCGGGATGAGCTCGACCAGCCCGGCGAACGCGCCGAGGAAGATGGCGAACGGCACGCCGATGATCGTCAGGGCGATCGAGACCATCACGAAGAGC
>DATLEG010000270.1:0-3044 GCA_035525465.1 Saccharimonadales bacterium (SeqCode) | reverse complement strand
CGTTGATCTGCTCTTTCGCCAGCTCATACCCGTCCTTCATATCCTGACCGGTCGCCCCGGACGGACCGGTGAGCGGGATGAGCGCGCCCAGCTTGAACGCCTTCGGCGCGGCCGTCGCCGTCGCTGCGGCCTTCGCCGATGGTGCGGCAGAGGCGGCGGTGCCGGCGGTGCCACCTCCGGAGCAGGCACTGGAGATGATCCCCGCCAGCGCCAGGATCGCGATGACCCGTTTCATGTCCTTCTCCTCTGTTCCTCGTGTTCCTCGCCTGTTCACGACGCGGCGACCGCTCGTTGCTCCACCGGGGGTGGCCGGACCTGCTCGCGCAGCTGGCGCTTCAGGACCTTCCCCGCGGCATTGCGCGGCAACACGTCGATGAACACCACTTCACGCGGAGACTTGTATTTCGCGAGCCGCTCGTGGCAGAACGCGATGAGCTCCTCGGCGGTCACCGCCGAGCCCGGTCGCGCGACGACGACCGCAACGACCCGCTCGCCCCAGCGTTCGTCAGGCATTCCGACGATCGCCGCCTCGGCGATGGCCGGATGCGCGAACAGCACATCCTCGACCTCGGCCGAAT
Organism: Saccharimonadales bacterium (SeqCode); assembly: GCA_035525465.1. Classification (GTDB taxonomy): domain Bacteria; phylum Chloroflexota; class Limnocylindria; order P2-11E; family P2-11E; genus UBA4735. Next base: position 2,466 of record DATLEG010000270.1, on the reverse strand, counting down.
ACACGTTCTCGCCGCCGGTGATGACCATGTCCTTCTTGCGGTCGACCAGGGTCAGGAAGCCCTCGTCGTCGAAGACCCCGAGATCCCCGGTGCGGAACCAGCCGTCCGCGGTGAAGACTTCCGCGGTCGCCTCGGGCCGCCGCCAGTAGCCGGCGAACACATTGGGTCCGCGGAACTGCACCTCGCCGACCGTTCCCGCGGGGACCGGCGTCCCGTCATCGGCGACCGCGCGCAGCTGCACGAAGAGCATCGGTTTCCCGACGGTCCCCGCCTTCCGGCGCCAGTCCGGTGGGGGGAGCAGGGTCCCGCCTGGCGCGGTCTCGGTGAGGCCGTAGCCCTGCAGGACGACGAAGCCGCGGTCGGCGAGCCGGTCGATGAGCGGCGTTGGGAGTGGGGCACCGCCGCTACAGAGGTAGCGGAGCGATGGGCAGGCCTGCGCGCTGAACTCCGGCAGCTCCGCCATCGCGAGCCAGGTGGCGGGAACGCCGAGGACGACTGCCGCACCCTCGCTCACGATGAGCTCGCGCAGGCCGGCGGCATCGAAGGAGCGCTGGATGATGACCCGGCCGCCGACGGTGAGGCTGGGGACGGTGAACAGGCCGATCCCGCCGCTGTGGAACATCGGCAGGATCGTCACCGTCGTGTCCGCCTCGGACAATCCGGTGGCGACGGTCATGTTGACCACGTTCCAGAACACGTTCGCGTGGGTGAGGACCGCCCCTTTGGCCCGCCCGGTGGTCCCGGCGGTGTAGAGGATCAGGTAGGGATCGGAGAATCCGGCCTCGGCCTCCGCTGGCGGCTCGGCCCGGGCGGCATCGCGCCGATCCGCGTAGTCGCGGCCGAACATGACGCGCTCGACCACATCGAGGCGGCCGGCCGCCTCCGCCTGGGCCGGCTCGGTGAAGAGCACCCGCGCGCCGGCGTCGGCGAGCTGGTACTCAAGCTCGGGGTGAGCGAGACGCCAGTTCAGCGGACAGAGGATGGCGCCGACGCGCGCGACCGCGTAGAGCAGCTCGACGAACTCTCCGCGGTTCGCGGTGAGGGTCGCCACGCGGTCGCCGGGGCGCACCCCAAGCTCCCAGAGGAGCCGCGCCGCCCCGAGCGACCGCGTCGCCAGCCCCCGGTAGGTGGTGCGCAGGGTGCCATCGACCAGGGCTTCGCGATCCGGGGTGAGCGCGGCACGCGCGGCGAGCCAGCTCCAGGCGCCGTGCTCCGGCGTGGCCGGTGCCGTTCGCAACCCGTCCACCGAGAAGCTCATGCCCGACCCCAGCGGATCGCGGTCGCGGCCCAGGAGTAGCCGGTCCCCGCGGCGAGCAGCACGACGAGGGACCCGTCGGCCAGACGGCCCTCCGCACGCGCGCGGTGCAAGGCCACGAGCGGATCGAGCGCCGACATGTGCCCATGGTCGGAGAGGTAGATCGCCTGGTCCTCGCGCAGGTCGAGCCCGGCAAGGATCTGCAGGAACAGGGAACGCTTGGTATGGATCGGGCAGAGCATCGCGATGTCGGACACCCGGTAGCCACTGCGCTCGACCGCCTGCCTCGCGACGTCGACGAAGCGCTGCGCCGACACCGGATCGAGCTCGGCCTTCATCCAGGCCGGATCGCGGACATCGAGCGCGTGCCGCCGGGCAGCCACGGTGTCGGCCGTCGTGGGCTCGCGCGAGCCGCCGGCCGGCACCATGACCAGGTCGGCGAACCGGCCATCGGTGAAGCCGGCGGTCTCGAGCACCAGATTCTCGGGGTGATCGCGCCGCACCAGGACCGCCGCGGCGCCCGCGCCGAAGTTGAACATGAAGCGGGAGCGGGCGTTGCTGTAGTCGATGAGGTCATGCTCGCGGGAGCCCCCGGCGAGCATGACCTGGTCGATCGCCGGATTCGCCAGGATGAGGCCCTTCGCGACCTGGAGGCTGATCGGCGTCCCGGCGCTCACGCCCTGGACGTCGAAGGCGAGCGCTCCCGCCGCGGCCGGTCCGAGCAACTGCTGCACCTTCGGCCCCGCGCTCCAGACCGGGAAGTCGCGGTACGGGCTGCCCATATAGATGAGCGCGCCAAGGGGATGCTCGGGATGCCGCGCCAGGATGAGGCCCGCCGCGCGGGCGGCGAGATCGGAGACATGCTCATCGGCGCCGGCGATGTGCTTCGACTCCAGGCCGAACCTCTCCCGGATGACCGCTGCCGGGATCCCCGAGAGCGCGGCGATCTCCTCCGCCTTCTGCACCGCGGCCGGCGCGTAGGAGGCGACATCGACGATCCCGACCGTCGTCATCGCGGCAGCAGCGTGGCGCGCAGCAGCTGATCGAGGGTCTTTCGCGAGGTCGGGGGAGGGAGCTTGTCCTCCCAGAGCACCCAGCGCATCCCGAGGCCCTCGGCCATCGCCATCAGGCAGTAGGCCACGGTCTCGGGATCGAGGTCGGCGCGGATCTGCCCTTTCGCGCGGGCGCTGCGCAGCCCGCGGACGTAGCCG
>DATLEG010000269.1:0-4080 GCA_035525465.1 Saccharimonadales bacterium (SeqCode) | reverse complement strand
GGTTGATGTCCGATGCGTCGGTGAGGAACGACAGGACGGCCACGAACGCGGTCGTCGCTGAGGGGCTGGGGATCAGGCGCGTGGGTGCGAGATAGCCGCCTGCCGGACCGGTGAAGAACAGCGCCACGCTCACCGCGAGTGCCGGCCGCAGGCGTTCGGGGAACGCGTCGCGCTCCGTCGCGGGGACCCGGATCACCGTCGGCACGGTGCCGCCGCGCGCGGCGAACTCCGTCTGGAGCGCGGTCCGCTCGCGGACCGCCGCGGCCGATTCGTCGCTCACGATGATCGCCGAGACCGCGGTGGCCAGGGTACCGGCGGGCAGGACCGTCCGATCGGCCGCCGCGATCTGCCCGGGGGTCGGCGCGAGGCCAAAGACCCAGTGGCCGCCCATACCGCGTCCGGCCGGCTCCGCGACAGGCACGGTGAAGAGCACCGGTCGCCTGGTGAGCTCGATCGCCCGGAGCAGCGTGTCATCGAGCGCCGCCGGTGCGCCGATGATCACCGCATCGGCCAGATCGTCTTCCGCGATGTGGTTGAGCTCGATGAACAGGCGCGCATCGCTTCCCGCGACGTCGATCACCCGGAGCTTGACCCGCGCCGTCGCCGGCCGCCCCTGCTGCTGATCGACCCAGAGCTGGAGCGCGTCGCGCTGCGCGCCGCCCTTCGGCGAGCGGCTTCCCGACAGGTCGAGCAGCGCGGTGACATTGAGGACGGTCGGGTCGTGGGTCGGGGAGGGCGTCGGGATCACCGTCGGAGGCGGGGCCGTGCATGCGGACACGACGGCGGAGACCGCGAAGGCGGCGAGGAGGCGGGTGACGCGGCCGGCCATCCGGACGATCAGGCGCGGGTGCCGGTCGGGATGCCTTCCTTCGCGTACACGTGGAGCAGCAGGTCTTCGGCGCGCGGATCGGGATCGGCCGCGGCGTCGTCGATGGCCTGCTCGATCAGGATGGCGAGGTCGGTCCGGATCCGCTCGAGGGCACTGGCCGCGACGCCACAGCCGGCGAGATACGCGGCACCTTTGTCCACCGGATCCTTCGCCCGCCACTCGGCCAGCGTGTCCTTGGAGCGGTACCGGCTGTCGTCGTCATCCGAGCTGTGCGGCTGGTAGCGGTAGCACTTGACCTCCACCAGGCTCGGACCCTCTCCCCGGCGTGCACGATCGGCGGCCTCCTTCGTCTTCGCATAGACGTCGAGGACGTCGGTGCCGTCAGCGATGAGACCCGGGATCCCATAGCCGGACGCCCGGTCGGCCACGTTGGGGACGCTCATCTGCTTCGAGAGCGGGGTCGAAATGGCGAACAGGTTGTTCTCGATGATGAAGATCACCGGCAGCTTGTGGATCGCCGCGAAGTTCACGGCCTCGTGGAAGTCCCCGGGGCTCGTCGATCCGTCGCCGCCATAGGTGAACACGACACGGTCCTCCTTGCGGACCTTGATCGCGAGGGCGATCCCCGCTGCTTGCGGGAACTGCGTCGCGATGCAGACCGAGCCGGTGACGATGTTGGCGGCGGGGTCGCTGAACTGATTGACGATCTGCCGGCCGCCGGAGTTGGGGTCGGTGGCCTTGGCGAACACGCCGAGGAACTGATCCTTCGCCGTCTGCCCGAGGACCAGCGCCACGCCGACATCGCGGTAGTACGGGTGGACCCAGTCATGGCCACGCTGGATCGCCCAGGCCGAGCCGACTTCGGCGGCCTCATGACCATCCGCGACACCGACGAAGGCGGCGCGGCCCATCCGGTTCATCTGCATCATCCGCTCGCCGAGCATCCGGGTGAGGAGCATGACCCGGTACATGCCGGTGACGTCGTCCAGGCTGAGTCCAAGAGCCTCGTGTCGCGCCGTTGCGCGTGCTTTGGTGGCCATCCGGGCTCAATGGTAGGCGCGGTGCGTCGTGACGATGAGCGCGCCCGCGCGGATCTCGATGTTCGCGTCGTTGCCGATGAGCTCGTTGCTCAGGCCGAGCGTCGGCCCCAGCTCGAGCGTCGCGCGCTCCAGCGCGTAGCGCAGGCCCGCCGTGGTGACCCCCGTCACCGGCCCGGACAGCGGCAGCAGCGAGATCAGGTCGCCGCCCGTTCCGGCCACCCGATGGCTGACCGGTCCCCGAAGCAGCCGGACGGTGTCGGTGGGCGTGATGAGCGCGACGTCGCGGCCCGCAAGCGCGGGGAGCGCGAGGAGCGTGAGACTCGCGATCGCGTGATCGACCCGCGGCCCACCGAGCGCGCCCGCGATCCGGATGACCGTCGCGCCGCGCGTGACCGCCGCCCGGAGCGCGAGCTCGCCGTCGGTCGCGTCCTTCTCCCGCGGGTGACGCTCGACCGGTACTCCGGCCTCTTCGAGGATCGCCACCGCGGCCGGGGAGAGCGAGTCAAGGTCGCCGACCACGAGGCCCGGCCGGATGCCGGCACCCAGGAGCGCGTCCGCCGCCGCGTCCGCGGCGATCACCAGGTCGGCCCGACGGGCTTCAGCGGCCAGCCAGGCCACGTCGGGAAGGTCGCCATTGAACACCACGAGAGAGCGCACAGCGGGCATCCTACGGCGACGATGCGGTGACGCTGCTGACCGGGCTACTCCGTGCGCGCTCGCGCGAAGTTGGTCGCGATCGCCAGGAGCCACAGGCCAAGGACGACATGCGCCGCGGCGAACCAGGGCTGGGCCAGGGCGTCCGCGACCGAACGCGGCAGCACCGCGGTGAACCCCGGACCGAACGTCTCGAGCGGCACCAGCAGAAAGCCGAGGGCGCCGAGCAGCGCGGTGAGCTGACCGAACCGCCGGGGGAGTGTGCCGGTCTCCACACCCATCTTCCCGATCGTCCACCACCACATCCCGAGCACGAAGAGCGAGGCCGGGCGCACGTCGATGTTCGCCGCGCCTGCCAGCCCGACCGCCGCGACCGCGCTCCCGGTGATCGTCCCAAGGATCGCGCCGCTCTGCCGGTGCGGCGCGTTGCGCACCTGCAGGACCGCGACCAGCGGGAAGATGAGGCCGTAGCCCAGGGCGGTGAGCAGGTCGAACAGGAACGGGTAGGCCTGATCGCCGAAGAGCGGGATCGCGATCTGGGCCGCTCCGGCGAGCCCGGACCAGAGGGCGGCCTTGCGCAGCGCCGCGATCTCGTGGAGCTCAGTCCCCCTCGCGCTCACGACCGCGGCTTGCGCTGGCCCTTCTCGTCGTAGTCGTAGAACCCCTTGCCGCTCTTCGCCCCGAGGTGCCCGGCCAGGACCATGCGTTTGAGGAGCGCGGGAGGCGCCATGTTCGGATCCTTGAACTCGTCGAAGAAGATGTTCGCGACGTGCAGGTTGATGTCGAGGCCGGTGTAGTCGATGAGCTCGAAGGGTCCCATCGGGTGTCGGAGGCCGAGCTTCACCGCGGTGTCGATCTCCTCGACCGAGGCAACGCCCTGCTCGAGCGCGCGGATCGCACCCAACAGGTACGGCACCATCAGGCGATTCACGATGAAGCCCGGCGTGTCCTTGCACACGACGCCGGTCTTCCCTAGCTGCTGGACGAAGGCCCGCAGCGCCTCGATCGTCTCGTCGCTCGTCGTGATCGATCGGACGATCTCCACGAGCGGCATGACCGGAGCCGGGTTGAAGAAGTGCAGTCCGGCGAATCGGTCCGGGCGCTTGGTCGTGGCCGCCATCTCGACGATCGTGAGGCTCGAGGTATTCGAGGCGAAGATCGTGGTCTCCGGGCAGAGCCGATCAAGCTCCTCGAAGACCGCCTTCTTCGCTTCGATCTTCTCGACGACCGCCTCGATGATCAGGTCGCAATCCGCGAGGTCCGCGAGCGCGGTGGTGCCGCGCATCCGCGCGCGCACCGCCTTCGCGTCCTCGTCGGTCAGCTTCCCGGCCTTCACCACGCGGGCAAGCGAGCTATCCACCCGGCTGAAGCCGGTGTCGAGCAGCCTGTCCGCGACCTCGCGGACCACCGTCCGCAGGCCCGCCTGCGCGCAGACCTGGGCGATCCCTGAGCCCATCAGGCCGAATCCGACGACGCCGACCGATCCAATGGCCATCGTTCCTGCACCTCATCCGGCATCCGCCGCGGCCGGCGCCGCGACCGAACGCAGCATAGGCA
>DATLEG010000260.1:0-2225 GCA_035525465.1 Saccharimonadales bacterium (SeqCode) | reverse complement strand
CGCCGAGGGTGACCTCGCCGATGGCGTTGCCGTTCTCCGTCCGCGCGAAGGACGCCAGCCCGGGATCGGTCATCGCGCCGCTGATGCGCATCGCGATGCGCCCGCCGAGGCCGCCGACGACGATGCCGGCGGCGAGACCGGCGAGCGCGCCGACGCCGACATCGCGGATCACGGTGAGACTCGCGCGCCTCGGGTGAGGCTCGAGGAGCGACAAGGAACGTATCGTACGCATGCCATGGACCGCATCGATCTGACCGGGCGGGCCGCGATCGTCACCGGCGCGGCGAGCGGCATCGGCCGGGCGATCGCGGAGGAGCTCGCCTTACATGGCGCGCGGGTGCTCTGCGTGGACCTCGACCCGGCCGGCGAGCAGGTCGCGGCGACCCTGCCGGGGAGCGCGTTCCAGCGCTGCGACGTCTCCTCCCGCGATGATTGCCGCACGGTCGTGGACCGCTGCCTCGCGGAGTTCGGCCGCGTCGACATCCTGGTGAACAACGCGGGCCTCCAGCAGATCTTTCCGATCGAGGACTTTCCCGAGGACCGCTGGGAGCACATCGTCCGCGTGATGCTCTTCGGCGCGTTCTACCTCACCAAGTACGCGATCCCGCACATGTACGGGCGCGGCTGGGGGCGGATCGTGAACATCTCCTCGCTCCACGGCCTGGTCGCCTCCCCGTACAAGTCGGCGTACATCTCGGCGAAGCACGGGCTGAACGGCCTCACGAAGACCATCGCGCTCGAGGCGGCGGAGAAGGGTGTCACGGTGAACGCCATCTGCCCTGCGTACGTGCGCACGCCGATGGTCGAGAAGCAGATCGCGGACCAGGCACGCGTCCACGGCATCACCGAAGAGCAGGTCGTCCGCGACATCATGCTCGCGCCGGCCGCGATCAAGCGGCTGCTCGAGCCGAGGGACGTCGCGGCGTACGTCACCTTCCTCTGCGGCGACGCCGCGGCCGGCATCACCGGCGCGATGCAGGTCATCGACTCGGGCTGGACTGCCCGCTGATCGATCGGTCGCGGACGTAACGGCTCGCGTCCTGTTCCTACCCGGGGCGCCGGTGTACACTGGACGAAGTCCCCTTTCTTCATAGCCAGGCGCGGCCGCAGGCCCCCGGTGCCGACGAGCAAGTCTTTCCCCTTCTCAAGACGTGACCCATGAAGACGTAACCCAACTCTTAAGGAGCACATCCCATTGGACAACGAACCAACCCCGACACCCGAGCCGCAGGACGCCATGCCCTCCGCGGAGAGCACACCCAGCGCGGAGGCGCGCCCTGAGGGCGCCCCGGCGCCCCGTCCGCGGAACGGTGAGCCCCGCCGGTTCGACCGCCGCCCGCCCCGCGAGCCGCGCGAGAACGGTCAGCCCGCTGAGGCGCCGCCGCAGACGGATGCGCCGCAGCGCAAGTGGTACGCGATCACCGAGCTGAACGAGATGGCCGGCAAGGACCTACAGGCTCTGGCCAAGGAGCTCTCCGTCCCCGATCTCGCGGAGATCAAGAAGAAGGACGATCTCGTCCTCCGCATCCTCCAGGCACAGGCCGAGGCGCAGGGCAACATCCTCGCGCAGGGCATCCTCGAGATCGTCGAGGAAGGATTCGGGTTCCTCCGCCGGCGCAGCCTGCTCCCCTCGCCTGAGGACGTGTACGTCTCCGGCACGCAGGTGCGCCGCTTCGGTCTGCGGACCGGGGACTTCGTCATCGGCCAGACGCGGCCACCGAAGGATCACGAGAAGTACTTCTCGCTGCTCCGCGTCGAGGCGGTGAACGGCGTGGACCCCGAGGTCGCGAAGCGCCGTCCGGTCTTCGAGAGCCTGGTCCCGATCTTCCCCGACGAGATGTTCGACCTGGAGATCGAGGGCGCCAACCTGAGCCAGCGCCTCATGAACCTGGTCAACCCGCTCGGCAAGGGGCAGCGCGCGCTCATCGTGTCGCCGCCGAAGGCCGGCAAGACGACGCTCCTCAAGGACATCGCCGCCGGCATCACCGGCAACCACGCGGACGTGCACCTGATGGTGGTGCTCGTCGGTGAGCGGCCGGAGGAGGTCACGGACATCCGTCGCTCGGTGAAGGGCGAGGTCTTCGCCTCCACCTTCGACGAGCCGACCGAGAATCACACCCGCGTGGCGGAGATGTGCCTGGAGATCGCTAAGCGGCAGGTCGAGACCGGCCGCGACGTCGTGATCCTGCTCGACTCGATCACGCGGCTGGCGCGTGCGTACAACC
>DATLEG010000244.1:0-8682 GCA_035525465.1 Saccharimonadales bacterium (SeqCode) | reverse complement strand
GACGCCGGGGCGCCGGCCGCCGGCGGACGAACGTCGCGGGCTGCTGGCGGACCACCTGCACCGGCACCGGTGTCTGCGGCGCAGCGCGCTGCGGACCGACCCGCTCTTGACGGAAGGGTACCTTGGACCGGCGTCGCAGGTCATCGAACGCCGCGCGCTGGGTCTCGTTCACGAACGTGTACGCGACCCCGCCCCGACCGGCGCGGGCGGTCCGCCCGACGCGGTGGACGTAGGTCTCAGCGTTCTCCGGAAGGTCGAAGTTCACGATGTGGCCGATGTCGTCGACGTGGATCCCGCGCGCGGCGATGTTCGTCGCGATGAGCGTCGGGATGCGGCCATTCCGGAACCCCTCGAGCACGCGTTCGCGCTCGCGCTGACCGACGTTGCCGTGGAGCGCGCTGGCCGGAGTGCCGAGGCGCTCGAGCGCCTTCACCAGCTTGTCCGCACCATGCTTGGTACGCCGGAAGACCAGCGTGCGCACGACGTCATCCCGCTTGAGGATCTCGTGGAGCGTCGCGACCTTGTCCGACTCGGCGACGTGGACCCAGGCCTGATCGATACCTGACGCGGTGCTCTCGGTCGTCTTGGCTTCCACGCTCTGTGGATCCGTCGTGTAGCGGCGGGCGAAGGTCCGCACGTCGGCGGACAGCGTCGCCGAGAAGAGGGCGGTCTGACGCGGTCCCTTCAGGAGCGCGACGATCCGGGCGATGTCCGGCGCGAAGCCAAGGTCGAGGAGGTGGTCGGCCTCGTCGAGGACGAGGACGGTGATGCTGGAGAGATCGAGCGAGCGGCGCTTCGCCAGATCGAGGAGGCGGCCGGGGGTGCCGACGGCGACATGAACGCCGCGTCGGAGTGCGTCCTCCTGCCCGCGATACCCGACGCCTCCGTAGAGGGCGACCACGCGGGCACCGGTGAAGCGCCCGAGGAGGGCGAATTCGCGGGCGACCTGCTGTCCGAGCTCACGCGTCGGAACGACGACCAGGGCGACCGGCGCTCCGGGGCGCCCGTTGAGGCGCTCGAGGATCGGGATCGCGAAGGCGCCGGTCTTCCCGGTACCGGTCTGGGCCTGGGCAAAGAGATCGCGACCGGCACGGAGCGGGGGGATCGCGAGCTCCTGGATCGGCGTGAACGTGGTCCAGCCGAGCTGCTTGGTCGCACGGTCGAGATCGGGGGTGAGCGAGATCAAAGATGCTTCCTTCTGCGGGCAATAAAAAAGCGAGCCGAACGTGACTCGGCTCGCTGGTCTCATTGATGAACCCGAGTGATTTCTCGCACCACTGTAGCACGCCGGTCCGGAGGTGCCTAGGAGGCCCCCCAGATGTCGCCGACGGTGTAGCCGCTTGGGAACGGGTCGGTCGTGTCCAGGACGTAGCTCGCGAACCCGGTGATCCACCCCTGGCCGCGGATCGTCGGCAGGATCGCCGGATACCCGCCCACCGTCGTGGTCCCGGCAACGTGGCCGTGGAAGATCGTCCCGAGGATGCCCTCGTGCGCGAAGTCGTCCCCTAGTCCAAGCGCGCCGCGGGCGTAGAGGGTGGCCATCTTCGCGCTCGTGCCGGTACCGCAGGGCGACCGATCGAGCGCGCCGGTCCAGGTGGCGGGATCGTCCCAGGACACCTCGCCCACCGAGACCGTCACCGCGTTCCGCATCGCCCCCGCGCCCAGCGCCGGTCCGGACAGCATCGAGATCGTCGGCCCGACCAGCCGCGGATCCTCAGGGTGCGTGACCGGGAGCTGCTCGCGCGTCGCCGCCCGGATCATCTCGCCGATCCGCGCGATATCCCGTCCCTCATCTGGCGTAAGGCGAAGCCCAAAGCCGGCCGCGTCGGCGATGACATAGAACATCCCACCCCAGGCGACGTCGACGGTGACGGTCCCCAGGGTCGGCACCTCCACCGGACGGTCGAGGTGCAGGGCGAAGGAAGCGACATTCGCGAAGGTCACCGACCGCACCTTCCCTCCGGAGACCTCGGCGGTGACCTTCACCAGCCCGGCCGGAGTATCGAGGGTCAGCTCGGTGATCGGCTCGTGGGCCGGCAGCATCCCGGTCTCGAGCAGGGCCGTGACGACACAGATGGTGTTCGACCCGGACATCGCCGGGTATTCGGTCTGCTCCATGATCACGAACCCGATGTCCGCGTCCGGATGCGTCGGGGGCAGCACGAGGTTGCAGCACAGACCCGGGTAGCCGCGAGGCTCGCGGAGCATCAGCTTTCGCAGGTCGTCCGCGTGCTCCTGGAGGTGGAGCTTCTTCTCGAACATCGTCGCGCCCGGGACCGCGAAGACGCCACCGACGATGACCCGCCCCGGCTCGCCCTCGGCATGCACATCGATCGCGGACACCATCCGCGCGTACGCCATCCGCGCAGTATGGGGAAGGTCGGGCTAGGGGACCCGCTGCAACGCGATCGTGAAGGTGCTCCCCTGCCCCGGGCCGTCGCTCGCGGCCCAGATGCGGCCACCGTGCGCCGCGACGATCATCTTCGATATCGCGAGGCCAAGACCCTGACCCGCGACCGCGGTAGAGCCACGAGTGACCCGGTAGCCGCGCTCGAAGACCCGTTCCAGATCCCCCGCGGCGAGCCCGGCGCCACTGTCGGTCACGGCGATGACGACCTCGGTCTCCGAGCCGGACAGCCGCACGCTGACGGGTCCGCCATCGGGCGAGTACTTCACCGCGTTGGTGAGAAGGTTGTCGAGCACCTGCGCGATCCGGGAGGGATCCGCGCGGGCGATGACCGGCCCGCCGGGGGTGTGGACGTCGACTTCGGTCCTGGTCGTGAGACGCAGACGGCTCGCGGCCTCTTTGACCTCCCGGTCGAGGTCGACGTCCTGCAGGTCAAGGCCACCGGTCGATCTCCCTTCGAACGGCTTTTGCAGATCGGTGAGCACGTGCTCGAGCTGCGAGATCTGCCGGCGTGCGGAGTCGAGATGGCGGGACATGAGCTGGGCATACCCGTCCACCGAGCTGAGCGGGGTCCGCAGCTCGTGCAGGGCGGCCGCCACCGCCTCGTCCTTTGCCTTCAGCGCCTGCCGCTGTTCAGCGATGGTCGCCGCCTGGGCAGCGGCGAGGTCCCGGGCACGTTCCTGATCGCGGAGGGTGCGGCGGCCATTCCCCAGAAGCGTGCCGAGAGTGGTGAGCACGGAGAGGTCCGCCGTCCGAAGGCGGCGACGGCTCGCCGCGACGAGCACGAGTCCCTCCCCCAGCGCCGCCACGGCCGCGCTCCGGGCGTCGACTTCCCGCAGGGGCTCGTCGCTCCAGGTGCCCTCGAGCAGCAGCCGCGCGATGCCCGGCGCATTGACCCCCCGCGCCAGGGTCGTCGCTGCCGCCGCCGGCAGGTCGCCCGCCAGCAGCACGCCGTCGGCGGGCCGCACGATCGCGGCGGGTCCGGCGACCTGGTTTGCGACGACCATGCCGGCAGCGAACAGGCCGATCTCGGTCGTCTCGCCGACGAGCGCGGCGAGCTGCGCATCGAACGAAGCTCGTCCGACCGACGCCTCCCGAGCGATCGCGTTCGCCACCGCTGCATTCACGAGCGGGCGGACATCGGCGCCCAGGTCACGCGCGGCCGCGACCCGGCGTTCGCGGTCCCGCAGCCCGGCCGGGAAGGACGCGGCGAGCAGCAGCGGCTCGTCATCATCCGCGAGGGACAAGAGGAAGCCATCGGGCACAGAGAAGTCGTCACCCCCGTTCGCCGGCCGATCGGGCACCGCGCCCCGCCCGTGCTCGGTGCGGATCACATCCCCGTCCGCACGCCAGATCCAGGCGGCGACGGCCCCATCGTCCACGAGGTGTCGCGTCAGCCGATCCAGGAGCGCGTCCAGGTCCGTCGCCCCCGCGAGGTCGCGGAGCGCCCCCTCGCGGCGCCGCAGCCGCTGGTGGTCGTCGTCCTCGCGGCGCCGCACCCAGGTGAGCTCAGCGACGATCAGTCCCGCCGCGAGCAGCAGCTGCACCGGCCAGAGATCGGTGGCGATCGTCCCGGATGCACGCGTCGCGAGCGCCAGGTCATAGCCAAGGACGCTCACCGCGGCGACTCCCAGGACGCCCGCCGGGCCGTGACGCAGCGCGGCGGTCGCGATGGGCGCCAGGTAGAGGGCCCAGACCGGCTCGCTGAGGGGGAGCACGACGACCAGCAGCGTGACCGCGAGGGCGTCGGCCGCGATCGCGACGCTCCCGACGGGGCGCCCGGGGAAACGAAGCCCGCCGAAGCGGAACGCCACCGCGAGGGCGGCGTACGCCGCCAGGATGAGCGCCGCCGGGAGGGATGACGGTCCCGCGCCCAGAAGGACGATGGTCACCCCGAGGGCGACCGCGACGAGGCGGATGCGCAGCGCCGACCGCTCCGTCTCCACCTGGACCGCTTCGTCCCAGCGCACGCTTCCTCCGGTGCCCGACCGCTACGAACGCCAACGCACCAGGTCGCCTTTCAGTACGTATGGGAGGGGGTCCTAGCCCGGATGGACGGCCGAGCCTGGGACGAGGGGCTACCGCGCGGGGGTGAGGGCCAGTGGGTCGAGGGCCTTTCCGTTGAGGATCGCCATGAAGTGGAGATGCGGACCGCTGGTGCGGCCGCTCATCCCCACGTAGCCGATGACGTCGCCGGCCTTCACCTTCTGCCCGACCGTCACCGGCGGCAGCTTGACCAGATCGTCGAGGTGGCCATAGAGCGTCGTGAAATCGCGCCCGTGCGCGATGATGACCACCTCGGCGGTATCGCCGGAGGCGAGGTACGGGTGGCCGACCGTGACCACGACCCCGTCGGCGGCGGCGAGCACCGGGGTGTAGAGCGGGGCGGCCAGATCGAGGCCGTTGTGGAATCCGCCGTCGCGCGGGCCGAAGCGCGATGAGATGAGGCCGTCGGTGACCGGTAGCCGCGCGAGTCGCGCCGTGCCGAACAGCCCGAGACCCGAGGCGGCAGCCAGCTTCGCGGCACTTTCGGGGTAGGAGTTCTCGGCCCGTTCGAATTCCGCGGCGAGCGCGCGGACCGCCGCGTCCGCCCGGGCGGAGCTGGCGAGCGCCTCGGCGCGTCCTGCTGCGGCGTCGTCACGCGCGCCGCTGGCGATCGACACCGCTTCGCCGGCTTGGCGGACGATGCTCTCGAACACGCCGCGCTGACCCAGGAGGGCCGTCCGCTGCGCGGCGAGACGCTGCCGTGCTACCACCAGATCCTGTTCCTTCGCGGCCGCGATGGCCCGGGTCGCCTGCAGCTCGGCGGTGAGCGCCTTGATCTCCTGGGTCTGGCGGATGTCGTCACGATCGATCCGGAGCAGCGTGTCGACCCTGGCCGAGAAGTCGGCCAGCGACCGTGTGGACAGCAACATCTCGAGCGGGCTGATCTGCTGCTCGCGGTAGGTCACGCGCAGATGCGCGGCGTAGACGGCCTTCTTGTCCTCGAGGCGGATGACCTGGAGCGCGATCTCCGCGCCAAGTCGCGCGATCTCCGCCCGGGCGATGTCGAGCTGGGCAGCCGATGTGACGAGCGCCTGTTCCGCGACCTGGATCTCGAGCCGGAGGGCATCGACGGCCGCCGAGGCGGCAGCACGCTGCGCGCCGAGCAGGTCCACGCGCGCGGTGGCCGCTTCGATGACGATCTTCAGCTCGGCCGCGGCGGCCTTTGCTGCGGCACTTTCCTTCTCGAGCTCGGCGACGCGCTCGGCGGTGGTCTTCGGCTTCTCTTCCGCGTAGGCCACGCTCGCGGTCAGGGCGGTGCCGAGGAACACCACGAGCAGAGCGATGCCGAGGAAGCGGCAGGTGGCCATGGACCCAATGGTGCGCCGTCGGTCGCCTCGCCGGTATGGTCCATCCGGGTGAGGGAAGCCCCGATCCGCCCGCTCGGCATGCGACCGACCGAGCCATGATGGACGACCGATCGTGCACCCCGGATCGATGAAGCCATACGCCATGTTGAACGCAAAGACCCGTGTTGCCGGATGACTGACGAGAGCGCGTTGGCCTTGCTCCTTCGACGGCGCGGTGATTAGATGTCGCGGTGAGCACGGACGCGGTCACGACCGCTCCATTCGACCAGGAGGTCCGAATGGTGATCGCGCGACGGATCCGCGAACAGGGCGTCATCCCGTCGATCGGCGAGGTCGCGACCCTCCTGCAGGTGGAGCCGGCCTCCGCCGAGGCCGCGTTCGTGCGGATGGCCGAGGCCCACGTCTTCATTCCCCGGCGCGGATCGCCTGAGATCTACGCCTATGACCCCTTCTGCAGTGAGCCGACCGACTTCGCCGTCCGCGCCGCGGGCCGTGACTGGTCGGCGATCTGCGGCTGGGACGCCCTTGGCATCCCGGCAGCCTTGCGAACGACGGGCACCGTACGGACGCGGTGCGGCGACGGCTGTGGCGAGCCGATCACCATCGAGATCGGAGCCGATGGCACGGCCACGGGGAACGCCGTGTTCCACAGCGGGGTTCCCGCTCGCCACAGCTGGGATGACATCTATTTCACCTGATCGACGATGCTCCTCTTCCGGTCGGAAGAGCACCTCGAGGCCTGGGTCGCACGAGCGCGTCCGCCGGCCTCGACGGTCCTGAGCCTGGAGCAGATCGCCGGACTGGCACATGCCTGGTACGTGAACAAGCTCGCACCCGACTGGAAGCGGCACACCGCGGAAGAGGCGGAGGCGCTCTTCGCCCGGCTCCATCTCGATCCGGAGTTCTGGCGGCCACGCTAGCCACCGATCCCGCTGCGTGCGGGCCGGGCTCAGGCTCCGCCGGGCGGGCTCGCAGCGGGCTCGCGGGCGGGCGGTAGGCCCAGGGCGAGAAGGACTGCGACCACGCAGATGCCAACGGCGGTCGCCGCCATCTCGGCGGTGATCCGCGAGGTCAACGCCAACACGGCGCCCTGGATCCGCTGGCCGTCGGTCGTCCCGATCCCGGCGAAGGCCTCCGGGCTGAGGGCGGCCCAGCGACGGACACCGTAGGTCGTTAAGGCGCTCACCGCGACCATCATTCCGATCAAGCGGAAGGCCACGACCACGGCGGCCGCGCTCCCGCGGTCTCGCGGGACCGCCGCATCGATGACGACGGTCGCGAGCGGGGCGACGGTGAGACCCAGCCCGACGCCGGCGACGAGCAGCGCGACGCTCATCGCGACGGCTTCGGGACCGAGCGCGCCGGTCACGGCCTCCCGGGCGGCCTCCGGCGGGATCTGGGTGAGCAACGCGAAACCAAGGGCCGCGAGCGCCAGCCCGGCGACGGCGAGCGCGCGGTCACCGACGCGGCGCACCAACGCCCCGCCACCGAGCGCGGCGATCGCGAGCGGCACGGTGAGGGACGAGAGGAGTGCCCCGCTCACCAGGGCCGCGGTCGGTCCGGCTCCGAACGCCGCCGCATTCACCAGCAATGGGACGCTCACCAGGCCGACCATGAGCGCGGCTCCCACCAGACCGTTCACCGCGATTGCAAGGGAGAGACGTCCGGCGAACGGACGCAGGTCGATCAGCGGATCCGGCGTCCGAAGCTCGCGGGCGACGAACGCGGCCAGCGCGGCCGCGGCGACCACCAGGGCCGGCAGGACGTAGGCGGGTGCCTGATCCGGGACTCCAAGACCGGCGCGGCCTGATTCATTCCCCGACAGGGCGACATTGAGCCCGGTCAGGGCGATCGTCAGGAGGATCCCGCCGGGCAGATCGAACGGGCGATGCGCGCCGCCCTGCGCTGGCCGCGGGAGCCACCGCCAGGCGGCGATGAAGGCCACGGCGGTCAGCGGCAGGTTGAGCCAGAAGATCGCCTGCCAGGGGAGCAGCTGCACGACGACCCCGCCCCAGAGCTGCCCGAGGACCCACCCCGCGGTATCGATGGCAACGACGACCCCGAGCGGAAAGGCTCGGCGCCCCTCGGCGAACAGGTCCCCCACCAGTGCCAGCGCCACGGGCACGAGCGCCCCCGCCGCGAACCCCTGGACGGCGCGGCCGATGATCACCGCGTAGAGCGCGCTCTCGCTCGCGTCCGGCCGGCCGCCGGCGGTACGCACGACGTCGGCGATGAGCGTCGCGGGTGCTTCGCGAGCCGTGGCCACGAGCCACGACCCGATGGCGAACAGGACGAGCGCGACGAGGAACGCGGTCCGGCGGCCGACCAGATCCGAGCCGCGGGCGAACAGGACGATGCCGAGCGCGTACGCAAGGAGGTAGCCGCTCACGATCCAGCTGGCTTCACCGAGGCCGCGTTGGAGCGGGATCCCGAGCTCGAAGATGATCGCGGGAAGGGCGGCGGAAACGACGGTGAGGTCGAGCGCGCCGACGAACACCGGCACGCACACCGCGGCGAGCACACGCCACGGCGCGGTCGCTATGGCGCCTTGATCTCCACCGGCTTGTCGTGGCCGGACAGCTCGAGGCGCCAACCCGAGGGGCTTCCCGGTTCGGTGTCGACAAGGCGCACGATCTGCGACGTCGTCTGATCCATCCACAGGTCCACCGTATGAACGCCCGGCACGATGACCCCGCCAGTGAGCGCTCGAAGCTTCGCGCCATCGGCCTCCCCACGGAGGTGATGGGCATCGGCGGTGCCGACCTTTTCGGTACCGACGAGCTTGACCCCCCGCAGATCCGAGCGCAGCAGTGAAGGCACCTCCGTCCGCAGCAGCGCGCCGGGATCGAAGCCCGGCGCGGCGGCCTGCTTCTCGAACGCGCCGCTCAATGGGTTGGAAGCGTAGAAGCCGGTCGGGAGCCA
>DATLEG010000004.1:0-3080 GCA_035525465.1 Saccharimonadales bacterium (SeqCode) | reverse complement strand
ACCCCTTCGACCTTCCCACCGGCGACGATCGGCTGGTAGGTGAAGTTCAAATAGGCCGGCTCACCCACACCCGAGCCACTTCGGTCGAGGAGGACAGGGCGCTCGTTCTCGGACGCGGACCGGCCGGTCGCAAAGACGTCGTCGAGGAGCGCGAGGAATGGCGCGTCGGACGGTCTGGAGAAGGCCTCGCGCGCGGGACGGCCAAGGAGCGTCCGATCGCCGGCGACACGGACGAAGAGCGGATTCGCCAGGGTGAACATATGCGCCGGTCCGAGGGTGCTCGCGATGAGCACCGGAAGCTCTGCGAACAGCTCGAGCAGCTGCCGCCGTTGGGCCTGTCGGGCCTCGTCAGTCCAGTCGCTGTCGATGCGAAGCGCGAGCTGGCGGGCGATCAGGGCGAGGGCGGCCAGGGTCCCGTCGGACAGCTGGTGCTTCGCGAACAGCGCCATGACCCCGACCACCCGTTCACCGACCATGAGCGGGTAGCCGGCGAACGCGATCATTCCCTCGCGAGCGGCCCAGGCCTGATCGCTCACCCGCGGATCGTTCGGCACGTCATTCGTGAGGTGAGGCACGCGCTCGGCCGCGATCAGCCCGATCTTGAACATCCCCACCGGCACCTCACTGTGCCCGCCGTCCAGGTGCGTGTATTGGCCGGCGCTCGCCTGGAGCTTGAGGACGGTCTCGCCCGGCCGCAGGCTCCAGACCCGCGCGAAGGCCGCGTCCAGGTGCTCGACGAGCGCACGCGCGACCTCATCAAGCTGCTCTGCGAGCGGGGCGGCCCGGGTGAGCGCGATACCAACGTCCCGGACCAGGCCGAGCTGGCGGGCGAGGTCGGTCGAGGAGCCCGTCTCTGCTGGCATGGTGGTGATCACGGATGGTACGGGTGCGCCCGCCGAACGACACGCCCCGAGCGGGCGGTCGAGCGACCAGGCGGCCTCCGCGGAACCGACCTGCCGGACGGGCTACCCTCAGCAGGTGAGCTCGACGACGCTGGCCGGCAGCGAAGCCCCGAAGGTCGGCGATCCGTTCCCCGACGTCCGGCTCCCTGACCAGAGCGGTCGGGCGGTCGATCTTCACGCCGCTCGGGGGGCGCGAAGAGCGCTCGTGGTCTTCTACCGGAGTGCCAAGTGGTGACCGTATTGCAAGACGCAGCTGGTCGAGCTGCAACGGATCCTTCCTGAGCTGACCGCGGCAGGTTACGCGCTGTTCGCGATCAGCTACGACCCCGTGACCATCCTCGAGGCCTTCGGCGCCGCACAGGGGATCACCTACCCACTCCTGAGCGACGAGGGCAGCCGCGTGATCCGCGAGCTTGGACTCCTGGACACCGAGCTCGAAGCGCACCACGCCACCTTTGGGATCAAGACCCGCGATGATCAGCGCGGGGTGGCCTTTCCGGTCACGTTCGTGCTCGACGCGGACGGGCGCGTCGAGCGATCCCTTGCCGAGGAGAACTATCGGGTCCGGTCCGGTGGGCGGCGCCTCCTCACCGAGCTGCTCGGGACCAGCGCAGGCGCCCCGGTCGATGCCCCCTCCGCCACGGCGCGCGAGGCCGTTGTGAGCGCCTCGGTCCGGCTCGACTCGCCGACCTACTACGCCTATCAGCGGCTTGGTCTGCAGATCGACCTGACGATCGCTCCCGGGTGGCACATCTATGGCCCGATGACGCCGGACGGCTACACCCCCCTCGCGGTCACCGTGACCAGCGTCCCGGCGGGCGTCCGCGTCGGGCCGATCGCCTGGCCGGCCACGCGCCCGTTCCAGGTCGCCGGGCTCGATGACGGATTCGCGGTCTACGACGGTACCGTGCGGCTCGATGTGCCGGTCGAGTTCATCATCCAGCGCGATTCGGGCGAAGCCGGCCTTGAAGTCACCGTCGCGTTCCAGGCCTGCAGCGCGACCGAGTGCTTCGCCCCGGCGGCGATCACCGCCGCGCTCGCCGTTCCGGAGGCCCCGACCCTCTAGGCCGCCCCGACCGGCGTCTGCCTATCCTCCGGACGATGGGCCGCGTGTTCCCCGACATCTCGCCGCTGCGCGAATCTCCGGCGTTCCGGTTGCTCTGGTTCGGCCAGGTCATCTCGATGACCGGCTCGATGGTCCGATTCGTCGCGATCCCCTACCAGGTCTACCTCCTGACCGCCTCTCCCCTGGCGGTCGGCCTCATCGGGCTCTTTCAAGCGGTGCCGACGATCGTGCTGTCGCTCTTCGGCGGCGTCATCGCTGATCGGGTGGACCGCCGGCGGCTGCTCATCGTCACCCAGGTCTGCCTCACCGCCACCTCGCTCGTGCTCGCCGTCGCGACGCAGCTCGAAGCCGTTTCGGTGCCGTTCCTCTACGCACTCACCGCGATCGGTGCATCGTTCTCCGCACTTGACTCTCCCGCCCGCTCGGCCCTCATCCCGACGCTGCTCGAGCGGCGGCAGGTGCAAGCGGCGGTGACGCTCAACCAGACACAGTTCCAAATGGCGGCGGTGATCGGTCCCGCGCTGGCCGGTGTGCTCATCGCCAGCTTCGGCCTGGCGACCACCTACTGGATCGACGTCCTGACCTATCTCGCCGCGATCGGCGCCCTGCTCTTGATGCGCCAGACCGCGCGGCCGCCGGTGCAGCACGCCTCGGTGCTGCGCTCCCTGGTGGAAGGGATCGCGTTCCTCGGCGTCCGCCGGATCCTTCTGGCGACGATGTCGCTCGACTTCTTCGCCACGTTGTTCGGAAGCTGGCGGGCACTGCTCCCGTATTACGCGGATCAGGTGTTCAAGGTGGGACCGGAAGGGCTTGGGCTCCTGTACGCCGCCCCCGGGGCGGGCGCGCTCATCGTCGCCCTCTCCGCGGGCTGGACGAACCGGGTCGAGCGGCAGGGCCTCGCGATCCTCGCCGCCGTCACGGTCTTCGGTCTATCGGTGGCCGCCTTCGGCGCACTGCCCGGCGAAGGCTTCGTCCTCGGCCTCCTCCTGCTGGCGGTCGCCCAGGGAGCGGACACGGTGAGCTCGATCTTCCGTCAGACGATCCTGCAGCTCGAGGTCCCCGACGCCCTCCGGGGCCGGCTGAACGCGATCAACATGATGTTCGTCTTCGGC
>DATLEG010000205.1:0-6170 GCA_035525465.1 Saccharimonadales bacterium (SeqCode) | reverse complement strand
GGTGCCTCGTCGGGGTCGATCGCGTCCATGTCGAGCGAGACGTGGATCCCCTGTCCCGCGCCCGCGACGGCGATCGCCCGCTCCATCGCCGCGGCCATCCCCTCCCGGTCGATGTCCGCCATCGTGATCGCGGTGACCCCGGACGCGGTGATGTTCGGCCGCTCGCTGCGGTCGATGTCACGGATCGCGAACAGGACACAGTGCTGGCCATCGACCGTGCCCCGGAGCGTGTCGGGGAATGGCTCCCCCGCCAGACCCAGCGCGACCGCGTAGGGCATTCCATGGACATTCCCCGAGGGCGTCGTCTCGGGGGTGTTGATGTCCCCGTGCGCGTCGATGTAGATCACCCCCGGCCGCCGACCGGCGCGGGAGATCCCCGCGAGCGTCCCCATCGCGAGCGAATGGTCGCCCCCCAACACGATCGGAAAGCCCGTGCCGCGCTCGATGTCGGCGACGACCTTCGCCAGCTCGAGCGCGACCCGAACGATCTCGGCGGCGTGGCGGGCCTTCGGGGTCCCCGCGTCGATCGCCACCCGGTCGCCGACGGTCAGGTTCCCCCGGTCGCGGACCTCGAAGCCGAGCGACTCCAGGCGTGGCCGCAGTCCGGCCAGCCGGATCGCCGAAGGCCCCATATCCACTCCGCGGCGCCCCGCGCCAAGGTCCATCGGCACGCCGACGATCTCAATGTGCACTGCGGCAGCCTAGCGTTTGGGCTGCGCTCGGCTGAGCCCTTCGGCGGTTACTTGGCCTCGTACGTGAGGCCGTAGCGCGCGGCGAGCTCCGGGACCACGGTGTCCGCAGCACCCGAGGTGATCGCCGCTTGCCACGCCGTGAAGTACCGATCGATGCCGCCGGGGGTATAGAGGTGGAGCATCCGACCGCCGGTGGGACCGACCTCAAAGCGATGTGGCACACCCCGCGGGAGCCAGATCGTCGCTCCGGCTTCCACCTCACGCGACTCAGCACCGAGCTCCCAGCGGTAGGTGCCCTCGATCACAAAGAATGCTTCGTCCTCGTTCGCGTGGACGTGTCGTCGCGGTCCGGTCCCTGGTGATTGCCCCGCGCTTTCCATCAGCGTTAGTGTCCCGCCCGTGTCGACGCCCCGCATTCGCACGATCAGTCCCAGGTCCGGCAGCACGAGGCCGTCGCTCACCTTCCGATCCTATTCGGCACGATGCATCGCCCGGGACCGCGATGACCCGCGATGAGGTGGCACGCTAGCCGCGCAGCCAGGCGTGCGCGTCGTCGAAGGTGACCTTCCAGGAGCGCAGCGGGCCGGCCATCACGTTGAGGTAGTACAGGTCGTACCCCGGGGCGGCGGAGACGGTGTGGAAGCCGCGGGGCACGAGGACGAGCTCGCCGTCGTGGACCGCGACGGTCTCATCGAGCGTCCGGTCAGCGGTGTACACCCGCTGCACCGCGAAGCCACGCGGATCCCGCAGGCGGTGGTAGTAGGTCTCCTCCAGGCGCGTCTCGTTCGGCGGATCCTCGGTGTCGTGCTTGTGCGGCGGGTAGCTCGACCAATGGCCGCCCGCGGTCAGGACCTCGGTCACCAGGAGCGACTCGGCGGCGCCGTCCTCCATGAGGATGTGGTGGATCCGCCGCTCCATCGCCCCGGTGCCACGCACCTCCAGGCGGGCCTGCTCGGGACCGATGAGCCGTGCGGGCACCCCGCCCGTTGCCGGGGCGGTGCCGATCGCGATCTCGACGCCACCGGGACCGCCCTTCACCCGGTACTGCACCCCGGGGGGCGCGTAGACCGCGTGCGGCGGGCCATCGAAGGGCGTCGCGCGCCCACCGACATCCGTCCACTCGGTGTCGCCGACCCGGATGTCGCAGGTCCCGCCGAGCACGACGATGCAGGACTCGCGTCCGGCCGATTCGTTGCGATAGCGCTTGCCTTCAGCGAGCCGGAGCGCGGCGAACCCCACGAATTCCCAGCCGGCGCGGACCGGCGAGACGTCGAGCACGCCTTTCGTCGGACGAATGAGCAGGTCCGGCTTCGCCGGCCGCGGGGGCGGCGCCGGGATGAGCGGTTTGGGGTCAGGCACTACAGATACCGCCGTTGCCGGCGGCGCGCGTCTTCCGATCGCGCCCGGGCCTCCTGCACGCGCTCCTGGGTCGAGACCTCGGCGACCGCGACATCCCACCAGCTCTCGTAGCCGGGCACGCCGACCGCCGGATCGACCTCGACGTGGATCACGACGGTGTTCGTCTCGCCCTTGGCCCGCTCGAGGGCGGCGCGCAGCTCGGCCATCGTCGCCGCGCGAATGACCGTCGCGCCGAGGCTGGCCGCGTTCGCCGCCAGATCGATCGGCATGACCGCGCCACCGCTGTCGCGCAGCTGGGTCCCGAACCCGTCGCTCCCGAGCGACCGCGAGAGCGCGCCGATCGAGGCGTACCCGTGGCTCTCGACCAGGATGACGGTGAGCTTCACTCCTTCCTGGATCGCGGTGACGAGCTCCCCGGGAAGCATGAGGTACGAGCCGTCGCCGACCAGGACGTAGACCTCGCGCTCCGGCGCGGCGAGCTTCACCCCGATCCCGCCGGCGATCTCGTAGCCCATACAGGAGTAGCCGTACTCGACGTGGTAGCCCTTGGGGTCGCGGGTCCGCCACAGCTTGTGCAGGTCACCGGGCATCGACCCCGCCGCGCAGATCACGACATCGGCCGGCGCGCTCGCGCGCTCGACCGCGCCGATGACGGCGCTCTGGGCGAGGTGCGGCTGATGCTCAAGGTCGTAGAGGCGCTCGACCTCGGTGTCCCAGTCCCTCGTCAGTCCGGCGATCTCGGCGCGGTAGCCGTCGTCCACCCGGTACGCGATGTCGCCGAGGGCCTCCAGCGCCGCGCGCGCGTCGGCGGTGACCGCGATGCCGCTCTGCTTGACCACATCACCCTCGGCAACGTTGATGTTCACGAAGCGCACGCCGTCCGCCGCGAACGCGGACTTCGAGGCGGTGGTGAAGTCGGACCAGCGGGTCCCGATCCCGATGACCAGGTCGGCATCCCGCGCGATGCGGTTCGCCGGGAGCGTGCCGGTCGCGCCGATCGCGCCGAGCGCGCCGGGGCGCCCATACCGGAGCGCGCCCTTCCCCGCCTGGGTCTCAGCGACCGGGATCCCCGTCGCCTGCGCGAACCGGGCCAGCGCATCGGTCGCGCCGCTGTAGATCACGCCCCCTCCGGCGACGATGAGCGGCCGCCGCGAGGCGCGGATCGCTTCGACCGCGCGGGCGAGGGCCGCGGGGTCCGGCGGCCGGCGCTCGATGTGCCAGACCCGCTCGGCGAGGAACTCGGCCGGATAGTCGTGGGCCTCGGTCTGCACGTCCTGCGGCAGGCAGAGGGTGACCGCGCCCGTCTCGGCGGGGCTGGTGAGGACCCGCATCGCGGAGAGCGCCGCCGGGATGAGCTGCTCGGGCCGGCTGATCCGGTCCCAGTACTTCGACACCGCACGGAACGCGTCGTTCACCGTGACGTCGCCGCTCGAGGGGTCCTCGAGCTGTTGGAGCACCGGGTCCGGAAGGCGCGAGGCGAACACGTCGCCCGGGAGCAGCAGCACCGGGATCCGGTTCACCGTGGCGAGCGCGGCGCCGGTGACCATGTTCGTCGCCCCCGGACCGATCGAACTCGTGCAGGCGAAGGTCGCGAGGCGGTCCCGCATCCGCGCGTAGCCGACGGCGATGTGGACCATCCCCTGCTCGTTCCGCGCTGGGTGATACGGAAGGAGCGCGGCGTACTGATCGAGGGCCTGCCCCATCCCGGCAAGGTTCCCGTGGCCGAAGATCCCGAAGCAGCCAGGGAAGAAGCGGGTCACCGCGCCATCCCGCTCCACCTGCTGCGCCGCCAGGAACCGCACCAGGGCCTGGGCCATCGTGAGCCGCTCGGTCTTCTCCGCGCTCACCCGCGCACCACCGCCGCGGCGCGATCGACCGCACCGGCGACGTCGCCGTCCTCGGGATAGAGCAGCGCGCGCCCGGCGACGAGTCCCCGGGACTGGGGGAGCGTCATCGCCTCCTGCCAGCGGGCGAAGGTCGCCGCGGCATCCTTCCCCGGGTCCCCGCCGAGGAGCACGACCGGCAGGGTCGTCGCGGCCAGCATCTCACGCGTGTCGTCGGTGACCGGGAGCTTCAGCCAGGTCCAGCTCGAGTCACCCCCCAGGCCGCTGGCGATCGCGATCGCGCGCTGCATCGCCGCGGTGGACAGATCGTTGACCAGACCGCCACCGTCCCGGCGGGTCGCGAACACCTCGATCATCGCCGGCAGGCGCAGCGCGGCGAGCTCGTCGATCGCCCGGGCGCAGGCGACGAGCGTCCGGAGCGTGCCCGGGTCGTCATCGCAGACCCGGATCATCATCTTCCCGCCGTCCAGGCCCGCCGCCGCGAGCCGCGCGGCGGTATAGCCGGTGAAGGCATCGTCAATCTCGAACACCGAGCCGGCCAGGCCGCCGCGGTTCATCGTGCCGAACACCAGCTTTTCGTCGAGCGCTCCTCCGATCGCGAGATCGTCGACGATGTCGGCGCTCGCCAGCACGCCATCGACCCCGGGGCGGGACAGGGCCAGCTTGAGGCGGCGCAGCAGCTCCCCCCGGTCGGCCATCGCCAGCGGGTCACTGCCCGCCTTCAGGACGCCCCGCGCGGGATGATCGGCGGCGACCAGGAACACCCGCTCACGCTCGGCGAGCGGCCGCGCGCGCCGGCGCGCCGAAAGCTGCCGGGCCACGACGCCCGGATCGGTGGCGCGCGCGGTCACGATCCCGCGGACGGAGTCAGGCATTCACGCTCCGCTGCCCACCCAGACGCACGGCGGCCAGCACGGTCTCCACCTCGGCCACGGTCGGCATCGCGTCGGCGCAGGCCAGCCGCGAGGCGACGATCGCACCGGCCGCGTTCGCGAAGGCGACGGTGCGGGAGAGCGGCCAGCCCGAGAGCAGCCCGTGGCAGAAGGCGCCGCCGAACGCGTCCCCGGCCCCCAGGCCGCAGAGCACCTCGACCGGCACCGGCGGGACGACGATCCGCTGGCCGTCCTTCGTCCGGGCGAGCACGCCGTCGCCGCCGCGCTTCACGATCACGATCTCGGGGCCCAGGGCGAGGAGCGCGTCGGCCGCGGCATCGGGCTCGGCGGTGCCGACGGCCATCTCCACCTCCTCGGGGTTGCCGATGACCACGGTCGCGTGCCGGATCGCCTCGCGGGCGGCGGAGCGCGCGTCCGCGGTGGAGGACCAGAACATCGCGCGGTGATCGAGGTCATGGATCTTCGTGTGCCGCGCGGCGGACAGCGCCGCGAGGGTCGCCGCCCGGCTCGGCTCCTGCGAGAGCGCGGTGCCGCAGGTCCAGAGGATCGGCACGCGCGCGATCGCGGCCTGATCGAGCTCGGCCGCGGTGATCTCGAGATCGGGTGCCTTCGGTTCGCGGTAGAACAGCAGCGGAAAGCGGTCTGGCGGATGGATCTCGCAGAAGACGACCGGCGTGCGGTGCCGCGGATCGGTGCCCACCCAGCGGGCATCGACGCCGAAGCCGCGGAGCGCGTCGCGCACGTAGGTGCCGAACGGGTCGTCACCGACCTTCGTGATCACCGCGACGCGGTGTCCCAGCCGGGCCACCGCGACCGCCACGTTCGTCGGGCTGCCACCAAGCGACTTGGCGAACGTACGCACCTGAGCGAGCGACACGCCGATCTGCTCCGGGTACAGGTCCACGCCGACCCGGCCGATGGTGATGACGTCGAGATCCGCTCCGCCGCTGCCCATGAGGCAGTCAGGATAGGCTGCGCATCGGATGAAGGTCGCGGTCCTGGGCGTCGGCCGGCTCGGCGCGGCACACGCCGCGACACTCGGCGCGTTGCCCGAGATCTCCGAGCTTCGCATCTACGACGCCGACCCCGCCCGGGCGCGGGACATCGCGGCTCCGCTCGGCGCGCAGGTCGCCGCGTCCGCCGAGGCTGCCCTCTCCGGCGTGGACGCGGCGGTCATCGTCACCCCCACCCCGACCCACGCCCCGCTCATCCATCACTGCCTGGACGCCGGGATCGCCACGTTCTGCGAGAAGCCGGTCGCGATGGAGATCGCCGAGACCGAGGCGGTCGTCGCGCACGTCGCGCGGGTCGACGGTCGCCTGCAGATCGGCTTCCAGCGCCGCTTCGACGCGGGTTACACCCGCGCCCGCGAGGCGATCGCG
>DATLEG010000032.1:0-5434 GCA_035525465.1 Saccharimonadales bacterium (SeqCode) | reverse complement strand
CATCATCGCGTCGAACTTCCCGGTATCGGGCGCGGACCGCGCGAGCGGCCGCCCGCCGGAGGCCGGCACCGCGTTCGCGGTCCAGCAGACCTCGACGATCAAGGGCTTCAAGATCACGCACAAGCCCTACGACGACGCGGTCAACGGCGTCCACGACCCGCAGAAGGGCGCGCAGAACTTCAACGACATGGTCGGCAACGCGAAGGTCCTCGGCGTCGTCGGGCCGTTCAACTCGAACGTCGCCCGCGCGGAGATCCCGATCGCCAACCAGGGGGCCCTCGCGATGATGAGCCCCTCCAACACCAACGAGTGCCTCACCCAGACCTTCCCGTACTGCAACCCGCAGCCGGCGGCACTCCGCCCGACCGGGAAGAACAACTACTTCCGGATCGCCGCCCCGGACACCGTCCAGGGCCCGGCGATGGCCGACTTCATCCTGAACAACCTCAAGCTGAAGAATGTCGCGGTGTTCTCGGACAACGAGACCTTCGGCAAGGGCGTCGCGGACAACTTTGCCAAGCGCCTCGTCGAGAAGGGCGGTAAGGTCACGAACCGCCAGGACTTCGATATGAAGGCGACGAGCGACTTCAAGGCCTTCATCAACGCGGCGAAGGCCGCCGGCGCCGAAGTGGTCTACGCCGGCGCGACCTCGGCGACCAAGGCCTGCATCATCCGCAGCCAGATGAAGGGCATCCTCGATGTCCCGTTCACCGGCCCGGACGGCATCGGCGACAGCCAGTGCATCAAGGACTCCGGCGACAACGCCGCGAACATGTACTTCACCAACGCGGCCGGAGAGGCGACCCAGAACCCGGACGCGAAGGCGACGATCGACGCGTTCAAGGCGAAGTTCACCAAGAAAGAGGACCTGGGCGCGTACACCTTCCCGACCTACGACTGCGCCCTCATCCTCGTCGATTCGATCAAGCGCGCGATCGACGCGAACGGCGGGAAGGTCCCGACCCGTCAGCAGGTCGTCGACGCGGTCCAGGCGACCAAGGGGCTCAAGGGCACGGTCGGCACCTACGCGTTCGACAAGAACGGTGACCCGACCTCGGCCACGATGGCCTTCTACAAGACGACGGGGACCCCACTCGACTGGGCCTTCGTCAGCCAGTTCAGCGTCCAGTAGCGACGGTGATCTGGGGGAGGGGGCGGGAACGCCCCCTCCCCTTCTCTTTAGCGGAGGTTCGTAGAGCGTGATCGCGTCGGTGAGGGATGCCCGCGCCAGCCTGCTTTCCGGATCGCGCGGCCGGATCATGAACGGCGCGCTCATCATCCTGATCGTCCTCGCGGCCGTGGTCCTCGCCACGAAGGTCGTGGCCCTCGGACCGGCGTACTTCATCCAGATCCTGGTCTACGGCCTGGCCGATGGCTCGATCTACGCGCTCATCGCCCTCGGCTACACGATGGTCTATGGCATCGTCGAGCTCATCAACTTCGCGCACGGGGATGTCTTCACGCTCGGCGGCTTCATCTCCCTCGCGCTCCTGCCGGTCTTCGGCCTCGTCGAAGGGACCAGCGGCGCGGCAACGATCCTGCCGCTGCTGGCGATCTTCGTGATCTCGATGCTCATCTGCGGCGTGGTGAACGTCACGATCGAGCGCGTCGCCTACCGTCCGCTCCGGCACGCCCCACGGCTCGCCCCGCTCATCACCGCGATCGGGATGTCATTCGTGCTCGAGGGCCTCATGTTCCTCTGGCGGGGACCGTTCAACCTCCATTACCCGAATGTCCTTCCCACGGACACGATCGCCCTCGGTGGCGGCGCCACCATCGCCTACAAGGACATCGCGGTGGTCGTCATCGCCCTCGTGCTGATGGTCTCGCTCAGCTTCTTCGTGGAGCGATCGAAGCTGGGGAAGGCGATGCGCGCGACCGCGCAGGACCGCGATGCTGCCGGGCTCATGGGGATCGACATCAACCGCACCATCGCCGCGACCTTCTTCATCGGCGCGGTGCTCGCGGGTGCCGGGGGGATGATCTACGGCCTGTACTTCAACAACGTCACCTTCGACCTCGGGTTCAGCGCGGGTCTCGTCGCGTTCACCGCGGCGGTCTTCGGGGGGATCGGGAACATCCAGGGCGCCGCGATCGGCGGCCTGGTCATCGGGATGATCCAGTCGCTGTCCGACGGGTACGGCGACTCGGCCTGGACCCAGGTCCTCATCTTCGCGATCCTCATCCTGGTGCTCGTGTTCCGGCCGACCGGGATCATGGGGATGCGGGTGCCGGAAAAGTGAGCCGAGGCGGCGCAGCACTTTCGACGCTGAGCCGGGTCTGGCAGACCGATCCGCGGCGCGACCCGAACCCCCTCGTCTACACCGTCCTCGCGATCGTCGCGGTCGCCTACCCGATCTGGGCGCAGGTCTCGACCGGCGGCCAGGGCGACTTCCTCATCAGCGTGCTCGCCGATGCGGGGGTCTACATCCTCCTCGCGATCGGACTGAATGTCGTCGTCGGCTTCGCCGGGCTGCTCGACCTCGGCTACGCCGCGTTCTTCGCCATCGGCGCGTATAGCTACGCCTTCTTCGCTTCCAATCAGCTGCTGACGACACCGCTCGGCTTCGCGATCCACCTGCCGTTCTGGATCGTGCTCCTCATCGCGATGTTCATCGCCGCGGGCTTCGGCCTGGTGCTCGGCGCGCCCACCCTTCGCCTGCGGGGTGATTACCTCGCGATCGTCACCCTCGGCTTCGGTGAGATCGTGCCCCGGGTGTTCCGGAACCTCGCCGACTGGACCAGCGGGGTGAACGGGATCTCGGCCCTCGACAAGCCGTCGCTGCCATTCTGGGTCCAGGGCCCCTGGTCCGGCGATCCGTTCGCCGTCATCCCCGACTTCAAGATCATCAACCCGACCGGCTTCTACGTGATCATGGTCCTGCTCCTGGGCACCTGCATCGTCCTGGTGAACAACCTGCGGCGATCGCGGATCGGCCGGGCCTGGATGGCGGTCCGCGAGGACGAGGTCGCCGCGGCGGCGATGGGCGTGAACACCGTGCGGCTCAAGCTCATGGCCTTCGCCATCGGCGCGGCCTTCAGCGGGTTCGCCGGGGCGTTCTACGGGGCGAAGCTCTCGCTGGTGAGCCCGGAGAACTTCGGCTTCTCCGTCTCGATCACGATCCTCGTCATGGTCGTCCTCGGCGGCATGGGGAACATCCCCGGGGTGATCTCCGGCGGGCTGCTCATCTACCTGATCATCTTCATCTTCCTCCCGGCGCTCCCGCCCCTGGTCGAGTCGTGGGCCGA
The DNA here is from genome assembly GCA_035525465.1 of Saccharimonadales bacterium (SeqCode). Lineage (GTDB taxonomy): Bacteria > Chloroflexota > Limnocylindria > P2-11E > P2-11E > UBA4735. Next base: position 2,185 of record DATLEG010000032.1, on the reverse strand, counting down.
GTCGGTCGGTCTCGGCTCGCTCATCGCGCAGAACGGGGACTGGCCGGGCATCGGTCAAGAGGTCCAGCGGCTCAAATTCCTGATCTTCGGGCTGATCCTCGTGCTCACGATGCTGCTGCGGCCGCAGGGCCTCATTCCCAGCCGGGCACGCGAGCAGGAGCTCACCAAGGGTGTGCAGGAAGACACCACGATCGAGGATGTCAACGCGGAGACGACCGGAGCATGACCGCGAGCGAGGAGCGGGTTCCCCGCGACGAGGGAGCTCCACCAGCCTTGAGCGTGTCTCCCGGCCGAAGGCCGGAGATTGAGCCGAATCCGATCCTGCGGGTCGATCACGCCACCAAGCGCTTCGGCGGGCTGGTCGCGGTCGATGACGTCTCGTTCGACGTGCAGCGGAACCAGGTGTTCGCGCTCATCGGCCCGAACGGCGCCGGGAAGACGACGCTCTTCAACTCGATCACCGGGATCTTTCCTCCGACCTCGGGACGGGTGATCTTCGAGGGACAGGACATCGCCGGTGCCAAGCCGCATCAGGCCGCGGCGCTCGGGATCGCCCGCACCTTCCAGAACATCCGGCTGTTTGAGTACATGAGCGCGCTGGACAACGTCCGGGTCGGGCAGCACTGCCGGACGCACAGCAAGCTGTGGGATTCGCTGTTCAAGACGCCGCGCGAGCGCGCCGAGGAGCGCGAGATCACCGACCGGGCGCGCGAGCTGCTCGCCTTCGTGGGGATCGAGAAGTACGCCGAGAGCTACGCGCGCAACCTTCCGTATGGCTCGCAGCGGCGCCTGGAGATCGCGCGGGCCCTCGCGACGCGACCCCGCCTGCTGCTCCTGGACGAGCCCGCGGCCGGCTTCACCCCTCAGGAGAAGGTCGAGCTCATGCGCCTGGTCGAGAAGATCATCCGCGACGGGATCACCGTCTTCCTCATCGAGCACGACATGAAGGTCGTCATGGGGATCTCGCGCCGCATCGTCGTCCTCGATCACGGCGAGAAGATCGCCGAGGGACCACCCGAGGAGGTGCGCCGGAACGAGCGCGTCATCGAGGCCTACCTCGGCAAGAGCGCCTGAGCGTGGCCCTGCTCGAGGTCTCCGGGATCGACGCGTTCTACGGCCGGGTGCAGGCCCTCCGCGAGGTGAGCCTCACCGTGGACCAGGGCGAGGTCGTCGCCCTCATCGGCAGCAATGGTGCGGGGAAGACCACGACCCTCCGGACCATCTCCGGGCTCAGCCACCCGCCGCGCGGATCGATCACCTTCGGCGGAAAGGTCATCAGCGAGACGCCGGCGCACGAGATCGTGAAGCTCGGCATCTGCCAGTCGCCCGAGGGTCGCCGGCTGTTCCCGCGGATGCAGGTCCTCGACAACCTCCGCATGGGTGCCTACACCCGCAAGGACGTCGCCGGCATCAACGAAGACCTGGCCCGGGTCTACGACCTCTTCCCACGGCTCAAAGAGCGCACCAGCCAGCTCGCCGGCACGCTCTCGGGCGGCGAGCAGCAGATGCTCGCGATCGGCCGCGCGCTCATGTCCCGGCCGAAGATGCTCCTCCTCGATGAGCCGTCGCTCGGGCTCGCGCCGATCCTCCAGGAGACGATCTTTCGGATCATCGTCGAGATCAACGGCCAGGGCATCCCGGTCCTGCTCGTCGAGCAGAACGCCACGAAGGCCCTCGAGGTGGCCCATCGGGCCTACGTGCTGGAGACCGGGTCGATCGTGAAGACCGGCACGGGCAAAGAGCTCCTCGACTCGCCCGACGTCCAGCGCGCCTACCTCGGGATGTAGGCGGCCAGGCCGGCCCGCGGCCCGAAGGTGCCTCTTTAGACTTCGCCGGTGTCCACTCCCCTCGCCCTCGCGGTCCCACCCGACGTCACCCGGGTCATCGACACCCTCATCGCCGCCGGCCATGAGGCGTTCGTCGTGGGCGGCTGCGTCCGCGACGCGCTGCGGGGGATCGACCCAAAGGATTGGGACGTCGCGACGAGCGCCCGCCCTGAGGAGATCCAGCGCGAGTTCCGTCGGTCGCTGTACACGAACCGCTTCGGCACGGTCGTGGTGACCAGCGGCGGGCACGAGATCGAAGTGACGACCTACCGGATCGAGGCCGACTACGCCGACCACCGCCGGCCCGAGACGGTCTCCTTCACCGAGTCGCTCCATGAGGACCTCGCGCGTCGTGACTT
>DATLEG010000044.1:0-7447 GCA_035525465.1 Saccharimonadales bacterium (SeqCode) | reverse complement strand
TGAGCACGATCGCGAGCAGCCAGCGGGGGGCGGTCACCGCCCGCACCGCCGCGCCGCTCCCGATCAGGCGGACCGAGAAGAGGTAGATGAGATACGCGAGCCAGGTGACGAGGACGGCCGGGATCGTGGAGGCCAGGCTCTTGCCAAGCAGGAGCTCGCCGACCCGGACCGGCGTCGCCAGGAGTGGCTCGAGGGTCCGTGCGCTCTTTTCGCCGATGACCGAATAGATCGCGATCGTGAGCGGCACGACCGTCGGGATGAGCATGAACAGGATCAGGAAGTAGGTCGCGATGAAGCCCTGCACCGCGTCGGTCGGATCGAGTCCGACCACCGCCGGTGACGCGGCGTAGAGGGCCTGTACGTCCTTCTCGCTCGGGGGATAGATCGCCGCGGTCGCCACCGCGCCGATGCCTGCGGCAAGGATGACGATCGGCGGCAGGAGGGTCATGCCGACAAGGAGCCGGTTGCCGAGCGACTCCTTCCACTCACGCAGACAGATCGAGCGGACGATCGTGCCTCGTCCGGGCATCGACGCGATCACGCTCATGTCTGCCCCTCCACGATCCTCAGGTACACATCCTCGAGGGAAGCGCGTCGTTCGGTGACGTAGGCAAGCTCCGCGCCCGCGTCGACCAGCGCGCGGACGACCCGGGGATTGGTGCGGAGCGGATCGGTGCTGGACACGACGATCGAGCCATTCTCCGAGCGGGCGTCGCTCACGCCGGTCACGGCGCGGATGCGCTCGAGATCCTCGGGACGCGGGTGCGGCATCAGGCGGAACTCGGTGGTGTGGCCGTACAGCTCGGCCCGCAGCTTGGCCGGGGTGTCGATGCGAATGACCGTGCGGCGGAAGAAGGCGATGCGGTCGCAAAGCCGGTCGGCCTCATCGAGGTTATGGGTGCAGAGGAACACGGTGCGGCCCTCGCCACGGATCTGCTCGATGAACTCGCGGACCGTCCGCGCGGCGTCGGGGTCCAACCCGGTGGTGGGCTCGTCGAGGAACACGATCCGCGGCTCGTGGAGCGCCGCGCGGGCGATCGCGATCTTCTGCTTCATACCCCGCGAGTAGGTGACGACCGCCTCGTCCCTGCGGTCCCAGAGGCCCATGAGCCGGAGATACTTTTCCGCTTGCGCGCGCGCCGTCGCCGTGCTGAGGCCGAAGAGCGCTCCAAAGAAGAGCAGGTTCTCCATCGCGGTCTGCCGCTCGTAGAGCCCCGGCTGCTCAGTGAGGATGCCGACCGATGCCCGGATGCGGGCATCGTCCGCGCCGAGACGGTACCCCGCGACTTCCGCGGTGCCCCGGGTCGGTGCGATCAGCGCGCAGAGCAGCCGCAGGGTGGTCGTCTTCCCCGCGCCGTTCGGACCGAGGAACCCGAAGACCTCGCCTTCACTGACCTCGAGATCGAGATCCTGGACCGCCGTCAGACGGTCGAAGACCTTGGTCAGGCCGCTCGTGCGCAGGACCACCGTCATCGGTGGAGTGTATTTGGCCAATCCCCCACAATCTGTCGATGACGGCACCGGAGACCGGCCGCGAGACCGAACGGAAGCTGCAGGAGCTGTCGTTCCTTCACGAGATCACCCAGCTCGCATCCTCGGCCCGCGACTGGGATGAGATGCTCCGGCTGATCATCGACCGGACGACCAGCGCGATGCGGGCGGAAGTCTCCTCGCTCTACCTCCTCGAGCGGCGCGATGCGGTCCTGCGGCTTGCCGCGACCAACGGCCTCGACCGGCGCTACATCGGCCGCGCCACCCTTCGGGTCGGCGAAGGGATCACCGGCTGGGTCGCCAACGCGCGCGTCCCGCTCGCGGTGCGCGATGTCCGGAACGAGCCGAGATTCAAGTGGGTGAGCTCGGTGGACCAGCCGCGCTTCACCTCGATGCTGTCGGTACCGCTGGTCACGCGGGACGCGGTCATCGGCGTCATGAATGTGCAGACCGTCGAGCTCCGCGACTTCGACCGCGGGGAGATCGACTTCCTCCAGACCATCGCGAACCAGCTGGCCGGGATCATCGAGATCAGCCGGCTCCGCCGCGACGCCGAGCGAAAGCTGCGTGAGGTCTCCGCTCTGTTCGAGGTCTCGAACGTCCTCACCTCGACGCTCGAGCTCGATGAGGTCCTGGCACTCGTCGTCGACCGCCTCGTCCGGGTCTACCCCGGCGCCTCCGGCGCGGTCCTCCTCCGCGAAGGTGACGGCCGGCCGGTCCTGCGCGCGCGCTCGGGCGATCTGGGGCGGGCCGCGCTCGCCGCCGCGCGGAGTGCCATCGCCGAGGCCCGGCCGGTCGTCGGACCGGATCATCTCGCGCTGCCGTTGCTGGCCGGTGACCGGCTTCTCGGCGCCGTCGCGCTCAGCGTTCCCGGACAGGGAGCCTTCGCCGATCCGGAGGTCGCGTTCGTCGGCGCACTGGCCAACCAGGCGGCCCTGGCCATCGACAAGGCCGCGCTGTTCGCCCTCGAGCGGCGTACCGGCGAAAGCCTGCGCGAGCTCGAGCGGGCCCGGAGCGAGCTCGTCGCGGTGGTCACGCACGACCTGCGCACGCCGCTGTCGGTGATCCGTGGGTACCTCGACCTCATCGGCGAGCGCGGCCGTGCGGATCCGGCAATGCGTACCGGACTGCGTCTGCCGTTGCGCGAGGCGAGCGCGCAGGTGAAGCAGCTCGATCAGCTCGTCGACCGGATCCTCGAGTCGGTGAAGACCGAAGGTCTTGGACGGCCGCTCCGGCGGACCCGATTCGATCTCCGGGCGGAGCTCATCACCCGGCTCCGTGAGCTCGCGCCGATGGCGCGCCGGCACCGCCTGCTCCTGCCCCGGGCGGGTCGTCCGATCATCGTGCGCGCCGATCGCCGCCGGACGACACAGGTCATCGCCGCACTGGTGCACAACGCGACGAAATACGCGCCCACGGGCACCGCGATCACCGTCACGATCGCGAGCGAGCCCGGCCGCGCGGTCGTCCGGGTGCGGGACGGCGGCCCGGGGATCCCGCCCGCCGATCGTGCCCGGGTCTTCGATCCGTTCGTACGCGGCGCCGGCGCCGAGATCCCGGGAAGCGGTGTCGGTCTGTATTCCAGCCGCCGCGCGGTCGAGGCGCAGGGTGGGGAGCTCTGGTACGAGGATGCCCCCGACGGAGCGGGGAGCGTGTTCGCAGTGAGCGTTCCCCGGTGACAGCGCGGTGACGGCCGGGTGCCGGCGCATCGAGGCGCATCATGAGCAGGTGGTGAACGCCTGATGCCGACGGTCCTCATCGTCGACGATGACCGGGCGATGGTCGGCATGGTCGCCGCCCTGCTCGGTGGGGAGGGCTTTGACCTGCTCACCGCGTATGACGGTGAGACCGCGCTCCGCCGACATGCCGAGGACGCTCCCGATCTGGTGATCCTCGACCGGCGGCTGCCGAAGGTGTCCGGCGACGAGGTCTGCCGGAAGATCCGCGCGTCCTCGTCCACGCCGATCCTCATGCTCACCGGCGAGAAGGGCACCGACGAGCGTGCGGCGCTCCTTGATCTCGGCGCCGATGACTACCTCGAGAAGCCCTTCGGGATGCGCGAGCTGGCGGCGCGGGTGCGTGCGCTCCTCCGCCGTTCCCCGCCGTCGGTCAAAGAGCAGGCGAGCGTCGGGGGGCTGATCGTCGACGGTCGCGCGCATGCGGCGCGCATGGATGGTCTCGCGCTCGAGCTCACACCCACCGAGTTCCGCCTTCTGGCGGCCCTCGCCGCGCGACCCGGGCAGATCATCGATCGGCGGGCGCTCCTGAAAGCGGGCTGGCCCGACGAGCGGGATCCTGATCCGGAGTGGCTGAAGGCGCACCTTGCGCGCCTCCGCGCGAAGCTGAGCGCCGCCGCCGCGCCCCTTCCGGAGAACGTGCGTGGGGTCGGGTACCGGCTCGGATGAGTCCGCGGGCGCGCGCGACGGTCCGGATCCGCGCGCCGCGCGACGCGGTCTTCGCGTTCCACGCCGACGCGGCGAACCTGGCCGCGGTCCTGCCCCCCGGGGTCCCGCTGCGGACGATCGGACCGTCCGCGCTCGGGCCGGCGGCACAGCTGCGGTTCTCCTTCGGTCCCTTCTCGGGGACCGGGGTCGTCACGGAATGGGAGCCGCCGTTCCGCTTCGTGGACGATCAGTCCTTCGGTCCCTTCGCCCGTTGGCATCACGAGCATCGCTTCGTCCGGATCGGGCCGACGCCCGCCGACCAGGATGTGACCTGGGTCACCGATACCGTGGACTTCGCCCTGCGCGGGTCTGCCCGGATCGTCGAGCCGTTCGCCGGCATCATCGTGCGCGCGATCCTGGCCCAGAAGCTGCTGCGGACGAAGGCGCTCCTCGAGCGGCCCGCCGCGCTCTAGCCTCGCCACCGAACCGCAACCTCCGACTCCGTTCCGCATCTGTTCGGGAACTGGTCATCGCCGTTCGCGCTCCGTAGCGTTCCTCTATGGCGGATGAGCGCGATGCCTGTGCCCTCGTGTCGATCGTCCGAAAGGACGGTCGGCCGACCGGCGCGGTCGCTGAGCTGGCCCGGCAGGGCCTTGTCGCGCTGGCCCATCGTTCCGGCTCCGTCGACGGCGAGGGGGACGGCTCCGGGCTCCTGACCGACATTCCCCGGGCCCTCTGGGCCGATGCGCTCGCCGCAAGCGGGGTCGATCCCGGCCTCGTCGATCGCGCGGAGTTCGCTGTCGCGCATCTGTTCGTTCCCCGCGAGGGCGACGAGTACACCGCCGAGGCGACCAGGCGGATCCTTGGTGCCCACGGCGCGCGGATCCACCACGAGCGCCATGGGACCACCCGGAGCGCCGCGCTCGGACCGCGCGGGCGCGCGGGGGAGCCGCGCTTCTGGCAGCTTGCACTCACCGTGGATGCGGATCCGGTGGTCACCGATCGCGCGCTCTGGCAGGCAGCCGCCGCGATAGAGGCCGAGACCCCGGCGACCGTGGTGAGCCTCTCGCGGTCGACCGTGGTCTATAAGCTGCGCGGCGACGCCACGCAGCTGGCGCGGTACTTCACCGACCTGGCCGATCCGCGCTTTACGACCTCGATGGCCTTTGGCCACAACCGCTACTCCACGAACACGACCACCACCTTCGAGCGCGTGCAGCCGTTCCTGTCGTTCGCCCACAACGGGGAGATCGACACGATCGGCCGCCTCCGTGATGAAGCGCTCGCCCTCCGGCTCCCGCTCTCGCGGGACGGCAGCGACTCGCAGGACGTGGACGCCGTGCTGCGAGGGATGACCGCGGGGCTCGAGCTCGATCCGATCGAAGCGATCGAGCTGCTGTTCCCGCCGATCGTCCACGAGCTCCGCCGCCTGGGGCCGGAGCTCCAGGACGCCTACGTGCAGAGCCGTGCGGCCTTCGGTCCGTTCGCGCAGGGACCAGCCGCGTTCCTCGCCCGCGTCGGGGATCTCTGCGTGTTCGGCGTCGACGCGATGGGCCTGCGTCCGCTCTGGCATGTCGAGACCGACGAGCTGCATGTCTTCGCGAGCGAGCGCGGCTTCATCCCGCTGGCCGAGTACGCGACCGATCCCCGGCCGCTCGGGCCCGGCGAGCGCGTGGCCCTCGAGCAGCGCCGGCAGGGCTGGGTCCTCATCGACCAGGAGAGCCTCCGCGAACGGTTCCTCTCCGCGCGGCAGGCCCGCGCGGCGGCGGTCCCCGGGCGTCGCGAGCGCCTGGCGACCGGCGGACCGGAGGCGGTCGCGGCCGACCGGATCCCCAGCGCGCGCCTGGAGATCGGCTCTCCACCGGACGAGGTCGAGGATCTTGTGGTCCGGCGCGAGCAGCAGTTCGCCGCGCTGGGCTACGAGCCGGATGATCTGAAGGCCGCGGCCTATATGGAGAGCACCGCCAACGAGCTCATCGGCTCGCTCGGCTACGACGGCCCGCTGGCGGCGCTCTCCGGGCGCCGGACGAACCTCGCGGACCATCTCCAGGAGACCGTGGCGGTGGTCACCAATCCGGCGATCGATCGTGAGCGCGAGATCGAGCATTTCTCGACGCGCGCGATCATCGGTGCCCGGCCCGCACTGGAGCGGGCCGACGAGCGGCGCTGGATCGAGCTCCGGATGCCGATCCTGCTCGGCGGCCACGCCGCCGAAGCGCGGGTCGCGCCAGAGATGGAGCGTCCGATCGCGCGCTCGCTGGGGACCTGGCTGTTGGAGGATCTCGTCGCCGACCTCGCGCCGGGAGGTGCGGCCCTGCTGTCCGCCGACCGCGATTGGGACGAGCCCGCCCGCGAGGCCCTGGCGCGGCTTGGAGCGGAGGCCTGTCGCGCGGTGCGGGCCGGCGCGCCGGTCGTGGTCATCGGTGACCGCGGCGTCGCCGCCGAAGGCCGGGCCTGGCTCGATCCGCATCTGGTCATCGCCGCGGTGCACGGCGCGCTCCTCGCGCAGCCGGGGAGCACCGGGTCGCTCCGGCGCGACGCCGCGGTCATCGTCAGCGCCGGGAGCCTGCGCAACCTGCACGACATCGTCGTCGCCATCGGTCTGGGGGCCGATGCGGTCGCCCCCTACCTGCTCCTGGAGCACGCGATCGCGTCAGGGGACCCCGACGCGCTGCCCAATCTGGTCGAAGCCCTGCGCAAGGGCATCGAGAAGGTGATCTCGACCCTGGGGATCCACGAGCTCCGCGGCTATGGCCGCGCCTTCTCCGCCATCGGGGTGGCGCCTGAGGTCGCGAAGCTGCTCGGCGTCCGGACGTTCGCCGCAAGTGGGAGCGCCGGCCTGGATTGGGAGGCGATCGAGCGCGACGGCCTCGAGCGCGCCGCGATGCTCCGCGAGCGGACCCCCGCGCGTCTCGATCCGGCCTTCCGGATCTATCCCCGCGTCTGGAAGGCCGCGCTCGCCGTCGCGAATGGCGAGTCGACGTACGCCGCGTACGCGGAGCGCCTGGGGGAGCTGGAGCGCGAGCATCCGGTGTCCCTCCGTCACCTCGTCGACATCGCGTCGCCGGCCGAGGGCGCCGCCTCGGCCGCGGCCGGGCAGGACGGAGTCGAGGCGAGCACGCGGACGGGGGAACACGCCGCCCCCTTCTACATCTCGTCGATGTCGTTCGGCTCACAGGGCGAGACCGCGTACCGCGCCTACGCCGAGGCCGCGGCGCAGCTCGACATCCTCTGCATCAATGGCGAGGGCGGCGAGCTCCCCGATCTGCTCGGGCGGTACCCGCGTCACCGCGGTCAGCAGATCGCGTCCGGCCGATTCGGGGTGTCCGCGCTCCTTGCGAACTCCTCGAACTATCTCGAGATCAAGATCGGGCAGGGCGCGAAGCCGGGGGAGGGCGGACATCTTCCCGGACGCAAGGTGTCGGCCAAGGTCGCGCTCGCGCGGAACGCCGAGATCGGCGTCGACCTGATCTCACCATCGAACAATCACGACATCTATTCCATCGAGGATCTTGCGCAGGTGGTCCACGAGCTGAAGACCGTGAACCCGCGGGCGAAGATCGCCGTGAAGG
>DATLEG010000088.1:0-7723 GCA_035525465.1 Saccharimonadales bacterium (SeqCode) | reverse complement strand
CTGAAAGGCGTGCTGTACTCGTTCGCCCGGCAGGCCTTCGGTGGTGAGCGTCAGGTGCGGTTCCGCCCCGACTACTTTCCGTTCACCGAGCCGTCGGCGGAGATCTCGATCGACTGCTTCATCTGCAACGGTGCGGGATGCCGGACCTGCGGAGGCTCAGGCTGGCTCGAGATGGGCGGCGCAGGGATGGTCCATCCGAACGTGCTGCGGAATGCCGGCTATGACCCCACCCGCTACCAGGGCTTCGCGTTCGGCTGCGGGATCGAGCGGGTCCACATGCTCCGCTCGGGCACGCCCGACATCCGCCTGTACGAGCAGAACGATCTGCGCTACCTGGAGACCACCTCATGACGCCGGCCGGGACGCGACAGTAGTGCCACAGATCAAGGTCCCCGTGGAGTGGCTCCGCGAGTACGTCGATATCGACGTCCCGGTGAGCGAGCTGGCCCGGCTGCTCCACATGAGCGGCACCGAGGTCGACAAGGTCGAACGGGCGGGGGATCCCTGGGACAAGGTCTGGGTCGGCCGGATCGCCGCGCTCGAGCGGCATCCCGACGCGGACAAGCTCTTCCTCGCGACGGTCGACTATGGCCTGGGTCGGATCAAGACGGTGGTCACCGGCGCGACGAATCTCGTCGTCGGAGCGGTCGTTCCCTACGCCGAGACCGGCGCGACCGTGCGTGATGGCCATGGCGACGGAATTGCGATGATGACCCTCGAGCCACGCAAGATGCGCGGGATCCTGAGCGAGGGGATGGTCCTCTCGGCAAAGGAGCTCGGCCTCGGGGCCGACCACGAGGGGATCCTGCTCCTCGACGCGGCGCTCCCTGTCGGTGCCGCACTGGGGGATGTGCTGGGAGAGAGCGTCCTCCACATCGAGCTGCAGCCCAACCGGCCCGATTGCATGGGCATCCTGGGCATCGCGCGCGAGGTCGCGGCGATCACCGGTCGGGCGGTACATGAGCCGGCGGTCGACGCTCTCGAATTCGGCAGCCTCGGCGATGCGCTCACGATACGGATCGAGGACGAGACCGCCTGCACGCGGTTCGCCGCGGCATTGCTGACGGGCGTGCGTACCGGACCGTCGCCCGAGTGGATGCAGCGGCGACTCCAGGCCGCGGGGATGCGGGCGATCGACGTGATCGTCGACATCACGAACTACGTGATGCTCGAGCTGGGTCAGCCGCTGCACGGGTACGACGCCGACCGTCTCGCCGGGCGGACGCTCGCCGCGCGCCAGGCAGCGATCGGCGAGCGCCTGCGGACGCTTGATGGCGTCGACCGGGCGCTGCCCGCCGGGACGCTCGTGATCGCCGATGGGCGCCGGGCGCTCGGCATCGCCGGGATCCTGGGGGGAGAGGACTCCGAGATCCGCCCGGACACCACCACCGTCGCATTGGAATGCGCGAGCTTCGAGGGGCGGGGGATCGGCCGCACCGCGACGACCCTCGGACTGGGCGCTCAGAGCACCGCGAGCCGGCGCTTCGCCCTGACCCTCTCCCCCGAGCTCGTCCCGCTGGCCCTCGGTCGGGCGGTGCGGCTCCTCCGCGAGCACGCCGGTGCGTCGGTCGCCGGGGCGGTCGATGTCCACCCCCAGCCGCGGCCGGTCGCCACGGTCCGACTGCCGGTCGCCGATATCGCACGCGTCCTCGGGGTCGGAACGACGGCGGAGGAGGCCACGGATGCGCTGTCGCGCCTCGGATTCGGCGTGGGCCGCGCCGGCGATGTCCTGGTCGCGACCGCACCTCCCCTGCGGACCGACATCGCGATCCCCGAAGACCTGATCGAGGAGATCGCGCGGATCACCGGCTACGACCGCATCCCCACACGCATCCCGGATGGCCCGCTTCCGGTCCACGAGCCGCATCCGCTTCCCGAGCTGCGTGAGCGGGTCCGCGACCTGCTCGTCGGATTCGGCCTCACCGAGACGGTGTCGTACTCGCTCATCGACCCGGCCTGGCTGGCCCAGCTCACGGCCGATGGCAGCCCCATCGCGCCCGCTCCGCTCTGCGTGCAGAACCCCACGAGCACCGCTCAGTCAGCACCGCGGCCGACGCTGCGGGCAAGCCTGCTCGACACCGCCCGCCACAACCTTCGACACGAGCCCGGGATCGCGATCTTCGAGATCGCCCCCGCCTATCTGCCGCGGGTGGCCGACCTCCCCGAGGAGCGCTGGACCGTCGCCATCCTGCTCGCCGGAAAGGCCGAGACCGCCTCGTGGCTCGGCCCCGATCGCCTCTATGGGCTGCCCGATGCCGCGGCGATCATGGACGGGCTCACCCGCGCCGTGCGGCTGCCGCGACCGACCCGGGTGCCCGGTGCCGCGGGCCTGCATCCGGGACGCTCCGAGACCCGTTCGGCCGACGATCAGACCCTGGCGGTCTGGGGGCAGCTGGATCCGTCGGTCGCCGCGCGGTGGGACCTCCCGGCGGAGTCGTTCGTCATCGAGCTCGATCTCGCGACCATGCTGTCCTGCGCCGGCCGCGGTGCCGCGAGCGCGCCACCGCGCTATCCGGCCGCGCTGCGGGACCTCGCGATCGTCGTCGAGGACGGTCAGGCCTACGACGACGTGCAGCAGGCGATCCTCGACGCCGGCAAAGGCCTGGTGATCAGCGTGGCGCTCCTCGACCGCTACCGGGGGCCCCAGGTCGCCGCCGGCCACACGAGCTACGCCGTCCGGCTGGTGTTCCGGTCCCCGGATGCGACGCTCACCGATGCCGACGTCGACCGCTCGGTCAAACGCATCACCGGCAAGCTCCTGCACCAGCTCGGAGCGACGATCCGCTGACCGCATGTCCGTTCAGCGGATCCCCGGAGCGGCCGGGTCCCCGTCTTCCGCGGGCGTTCTACGCACGTCCGACCCTGGTGGTGGCCCGGGCGCTGCTCGGTACGCTCCTCGTGTTCGAGCACCCGGACGGACCGCGGGTGGTCCGGATCGTCGAGACGGAGGGCTATCTCGGAGCCCGTGATCCGGCCTCCCATGCCTATCGCGGGATCACCCCGCGCACCGCGGTGATGTTCGGGCCGCCCGGGCACTCCTATGTTTATCTCGTGTACGGGATGTATCACTGTCTGAACGTGGTCACCGAGAAGGATGGCGTCGCCGGGGCGGTCCTCCTGCGCGGTGCCGAGCCGGTGACCGGACTCGGTGAGGGCGATGCCGGTCGGCTCGCCGGTCCGGGAAAGCTCGCGCGCGCGCTCGGGCTCACGACCGCCCACTCCGGGCTCGACCTGGTCCGTGCTCCCCTGCATCTCCATGCCGGTCCGACAAGGCGCGGCCGGGTCGCCGCCGGTCCGCGGATCGGACTCTCCTCCGGCCTGACCAGGGACGCCCCCTGGCGCTTCTGGATCGCCGGCTCACCCGGCGTCTCGCCGGGCAGGGTGCGGAACGACCGATGATCGCGGAAAAGACCCTCGTGACCCTCGAGTTCACCACGATCCGCGCCCTCCTCGCAGAGCGGACGAGCTTCACGCCCGGACGGGAGCTGGCACTCACGGTCAGCCCGGAGACCGTCCTGGCGCGGGCCGAGCGGCTGCAGGAGGAGACCGCGGCGGCGCGCGACCTCCTGCGCGCCGCCCCCTCCACCGGCCTGCGGGGCGCGCACGACATCCGCGACGCGGTCCGCCGGGCGGTCCTGGGGGGAGTGCTCGATCCCGGCCAGCTCCTGGCGATCGGGGACACCGTGCGCGCGTCGGCCGGCCTCTTTGCCGATGTCCACCCGTACCCACCGCTCGCCGCGCGGGCCGCCTTCGCGCGGCCGCCGATCGCGCTCGCCGCGGCGATCGAGCAGGCGATCGGCGGGGCGGGGGAGGTCCTCGACCGGGCGAGCCCGGCGCTCTCCGCTGCGCGGTCCGAGCTGCGCGCCGCCCAATCCCGCCTCCAGCAACGGCTGGACGGCCTCCTCCGGTCCGGCGATCTCACCCGCTATCTCCAAGATCCGATCGTCACCCAGCGCGGCGGCCGCTACGTCGTTCCGGTGAAGTCCGAGCACCGCTCCGCAGTCAAGGGCATCGTCCACGATCAGTCGGCGAGCGGCGCGACGGTGTTCATCGAGCCGCTCGAGATCCTCGAAGCGAACAACCGGGTGCGTGAGGCGGAGCTCGCCGAACAGACCGAGGTGCAACGCATCCTGGACGGCCTCTCGCGCGCGGTCGAGCGGGCGGGCGACGACCTCGGCGCGGTGACGACCGCGCTCGCGGCGCTCGATCTCATCCTTGCCCGCGCCGCGCTCGCCGACGCGTTCGGCGCCGAACGGCCGCGGCTCAATGCCGAGGGGATCGTCGACCTCATCGGTGCGCGCCATCCGCTCCTGTTGGACCGCGGGGGTCCGGTGGTGCCCATCGACGTGCGCCTGGGGACCGACTTCCGGGTGCTCGTCATCACCGGGCCGAACACCGGCGGCAAGACCGTCACCCTCAAGACGATCGGCCTGCTCATCCTCATGGCCGCGGCCGGCCTGCAGGTCCCGGCGGAGCGCGGCAGCAGGCTGCCGGTGGTGCCGCGGATCTTCGCCGACATCGGCGACGAGCAGTCGATCGCGCAGTCGCTTTCCACCTTCTCCTCGCATCTGCGCAACGTCGTGGCGACGCTGGCCGGCGCGGAACAGGGCGACCTCGCCCTGCTGGACGAGGTCGGCGCCGGGACCGACCCGGATGAAGGCGCCGCGCTCGCCATGGCGGTCCTCGAAACGCTGCTCGAGCGCGGGGTCCTCGTGGCCGCCTCCACGCATTACCCCGAGCTGAAGGCGTTCGCGCTCAACACCCCCGGGGTCACCAACGCGAGCGTCGAATTCGATCTCGAGACCCTGCGCCCGACCTATCGGGTCCATGTCGGCCTCCCCGGAGCCTCGAACGCCTTCGCGATCGCGTCGCGTCTCGGTCTGGGAGCGGAGGTCCTCCAGGTGGCCGAGCGGCATCTGGGGGACCTCCACCGTTCGCTCGAGCGCACGCTGCGCGAGGCCGAACGGCAACGGACCGCGCTCGCGGCGTCCCTCGAGGAGGCGCGGGTCGCCGGTGCCGAGGCCGCCGAGTCCGCCGCCGCCGTGGAGCGCCAAGCCGATGGCGTCCGACGCCAGGCCGCCGATGTCCTCCGGCGCGCGCGGGCCGAAGCCGAGGAGCTCATCCTGCAGGCGCGACGCGCGCTTCGGCAGGCCGAGGGCGCGCAGGAGCGGGGCACGCGCCGGAATCTCGTCGACGACGCGCGGGCGGCCATCGCCCACGCGGAGGAGGCACGCGATGCCGCCGCGCCGCCCACGCCGGTCCGGTCGCTCCTGCCGATCGCGATCGGTGCGCCGGTGCTCATCGAGGGCCTGACCTCACCCGGCATCCTCCTCTCCATCGACGACAAGGGGATCGCCGAGGTCTCCGCCGGCCAGCTGCGGATGCGGGTGCCGCGCGACAGCCTGCGACCCGCGCCCGCCGGTGACCTGCCGTCCGGATCCATCCGGCCGGCACGCTCCGTGGTCACCACCAGCGCCGCCACGGTGCCGCTCCAGCTCGACCTCCGCGGGGCGCGGGCGGAGGAGGCGCTCGAGGTGCTGGACCGCTACCTGAATGACGTCGCGCTCGCCGGCCATGACCGGGTGCGGATCGTCCACGGAAAGGGCACCGGCGCGCTCCGGAACGCGGTGCGCGAGGTCCTCGCCCGCCATCCGCTGGTGCGCGGGCACGCCTCCGCCGGAGCGACCGAGGGCGGCGACGGCGCGACGATCGTCAAGCTCTAGACCCGCCCCGGCCCGGCGGGCCTAGGCCAGCCGCTCCATCCGGGTCCCCGCCGCGGCGAGCGCTGCGGCGATGGCCGCCGGATCGTCGGACCGGATCCCCGCGTCGTGCAGCTCCTGCCGCAGGACCGGATGCGGATCGTCGAGGATCCCCGGATCCCACCACCGGGCCCTCCCGCCGGCCTCTTGGGCGAGCACGCCGGTCGCGCTGCCCCGGTAGCAGAAGAGGGCGATGTCGTACCCGCCGGGGGGCTCGCTCCACACCTGGTACTGGGCCACCAGCCGCGGCTCCGCGAGGACGAGACCGGTCTCCTCATGCAGCTCGCGTGCGGCGGCGGCGACGATGCCCTCGTCGCGCTCGACCGTCCCGCCAGGCAGCAGCCAGGCGCCGGCGAACGGACCACCCGGCTGCCGGACAAGGAGGACCCGACCGTCGGCATCCTGCACCAGCACGATCGCCCCGAGCCGCCCCGCCGGCCGGGACGGCATCAGGGGGATCTGGTGGGAGTGGGGGTCGGCCGCGGACTGGGTGTCGGGCCCGGCGGCAGCGTGATCGGTGGGACCGTCGGGGTGTTCACCGGTGGCAGCGTGACGCTCGGCCGGGGCGGCGTCGGCGACACGGTCGGCGAGGACGAGGCTGACGGCGAGGGACTGACGCTCGGACAGGCACCATCGAGGCGCAGATTCCAGGTGTAGCGGCCATAGGTATGCGCGCCGGCCATCGCCTCCCGGATCCAGCGATCGCGATCCGGTTTCCAGGACGCCGGACCGACCTCCTTCAGCTCCATCGCGACCTTCTGCGTCCCGTCCGCGGTCGGGCAGCCGGCGGTGTACCAGTCATCGACCTTCCGCGGCTCGGTGCCCTTGACGAAGATCTCCTTCGACGAGAACGGCGTGAGGCTCGACGGCAGCAGCCCCGACCCGTTCCCGCCGAACGCCCCGGGCGCGACGACGACGCTCGCCTCGACGATGTTCGGCGGGCGCTGCCAGTCGCTCACCGGAAAGCCGTTCAGGATCTCCTTCATGTACTCGCGCCACAGGATGCCCGGACCGAGCGCGGAGGAGATGCCCTGCATGACCTCGCCGTTGCTGTTCCCCATCCAGACCCCGGTCACCAGGGTCGGCGTGAAGCCGACGGCGTAGACGTCCTTCAGGTTGTCGGTCGTTCCGGTCTTCAGCCCGGCCGGGCGCCCGATGTTCGTGAAGGTGCCGAAGATGAAGTCGCGGTCCGGCTGGGTGGTGTCCTTCAGGATGTCGACCATCACATAGGCGGTGTTCGCGTCGACCACGCGCTTCTGCTCGAAGTCCTTGTGCTCCCAGACGACCTTGCCGCGGCTGTCCTCGACCTTGAGGATGAAGGTCGGGGACGTGCGCACGCCCAGGTTCGCGAGCGTCCCGTAGCTGCTCGCCATATCCAGCAGCTTCACTTCCTTTGCGCCGAGGGTGAGCGACAGCCCGACCCGGCTCGGGTCGATCTCGGTCGTGATCCCCATGTCGCGGGCGGTCTGGATGGTGTCCTCGATCCCGGCGTACTGCTGGAGGAACTTGATCGCCGGGATGTTCCGCGATTCGCGGATCGACTGCCGCATCGTCACCGGGCCGTGGTACTGGAGGTCGGCGTTCTCCGGCCGGTAATTGCCCCCGAAGTCGGTCCGCGCATCCACCACGACGGTCGCCGCGGTCGCGCCCTTCTTCAGCGCGGTCAGGTAGTTGAACATCTTGAACGAGGAGCCCGGCTGCCGGACACCGATGCCGGCGACGTCGAACTGCCCCTGCACCTTTGGATCGGTCCGCGCGTTGTAGTCGACCGACCCGACATACGCGAGGACCTCGCCCTTCGTCGTATCCAATGACACCAGCGCGGCGTTGTAGACGTTGCTTGGGTGCAGCCGCTCGACGTTCTCCTTCACCTGACGCTCGGCGGTCTGTTGGATCCGCCAGTCGAGCGAGGTGGTGACCTTGAACCCACCGCGGGTGACCGCGCCCTCATCGCCTCCGAGGAT
>DATLEG010000324.1:0-5084 GCA_035525465.1 Saccharimonadales bacterium (SeqCode) | reverse complement strand
GGCTACGGGAACCCCGAGGGCATGCGCTTTTGCGGACAATGCGGCATCGCCCTGGCCTTCGCCTGCCCCCGTTGCGCCGCCGAGATGCCGGCGGGATTCGACTACTGCGGGAAGTGCGGGACCCGCCTCATGGCCGAGGCGGCGGACGGCGCCGGCGAGACCCGCCAGGTCACGGTGCTGTTCGCCGACATCTCCGGCTTCACCGCGCTCGCCGAGCGTCTCGGGCCGGCCGAGCTCCATGACAACATGCGCGCCGCGTGGGATGTCATCGCCGACGAGATCCGTGCGAATGGCGGCCTGATCGAGAAGTACATCGGTGACGCGGTCGTCGCCGTGTTCGGCGCGGTGGGGACCGTGGCGGTGGACCATCCCGAGCAGGCACAGCGCGCCGCCCTCGATATCGTTGCCGCGCTCGACAGCACGAACGCGGCGATCGCCGAACGCACCGGTCGACGCCTTGCCCTGCGGATCGGACTGAATACCGGCATCGCGCTCGCGGGGACCATCGGAGATCGTCAGAGCGAATTCGGCGTGCTCGGGGACGCGGTGAATGTGGCCGCGCGCCTCGAGCAGGCCGCCGAGTCGGGCGAGATCCTCATTGGCGACGCGACCTATCGACGCACGCCGGGGCTCTTCGTCTACGAGCCGCATCCGCCCATCGTGGCCAAGGGCAAGAGCGCGCCGCTCGTCGCGTGGCGGCTCATCGGGTCAGCGGCCCAGGGCGCCGATGGGATCCTCCGGATGCCGCTCGTCGGGCGCGACGCGGAGATGGCCGCGCTCACCGCGGCACTGGAAGCCGCGCTCGCCGAGCGGGGTGCGCTCGTCTCGGTCGTGGGCGAAGCGGGCCTGGGAAAGAGTCGCCTGGTCGACGAGCTCTTGCGTGACCCACGGACCCGCGGCGCGCGGGTGGCGCGGGTCCGGTGCAGCGCCTACGGGACGCACCGGCCCTACGGCGCGGTGACCGACCTCTTGCGCCGAATCCTTGGCCTGGCGGGGACGGCATCCGCCGATCACGCCTTCCGGACCATCA
The DNA here is from genome assembly GCA_035525465.1 of Saccharimonadales bacterium (SeqCode). Classification (GTDB taxonomy): domain Bacteria; phylum Chloroflexota; class Limnocylindria; order P2-11E; family P2-11E; genus UBA4735. Next base: position 4,054 of record DATLEG010000324.1, on the reverse strand, counting down.
CCGAGACGTATCCGGAGATCGAGCCGGAGGTGCGGGCCCTCGTGCTCGCGGCCCTCGGGTACGGTGTGGCGCTCCCGCCGATGTCAGGCGAGACGAAGCGGAGGCTCCTCGACCGCGGGTTCGCCGGGGTCCTCCTTCGGGTCGCGCAGGCCCAGGGGCTGGTGGCGGCGATCGAAGACCTCCAGTGGATCGACGCCAGCTCACTCGGATTCCTCACCCGCTTTGGTCCTTCGCTCACCGGCTCCCGCGCGCTCGTGCTCCTGTCCCATCGCGGAGACTTCGTCGCGCCGTGGGCCAGCACCCGGGAGCACGTCCAGATCCGCCTGCGTCCCCTGGACGACGCGGCGATGCGCTGGCTCGTCGCGACACTCGTCCCGTCGGACTCGGTCGGCACGGACATCGCGGCCGCCGCGGGCGGGAATCCGGCCTACGGCGAGGAGGCGGTCCGCTGGCTGCGAGAGGGCGGCGTCATCGTCGCCGCCGGCCAGGGTGCCGCGCTCGTCGATATGAGCTCGCAGCCGGCCCTGCCCGATTCCCTGCCTCAGCTGCTCCTGCGGAGGGTGGACGCCATCCCCGCGGCGGATCGACGGATCTTGCACGCCGCGTCGGTCATCGGGCGCAGCTTTGATGCGCAGCTGGTGCGATCGCTCTACAGCGCTGAGGTGGACGTGGATGGCGCCCTCGCGCGATCGGCCGACGCCGGCATCATCGACGTCGACGCGAATGGGACGCATCGCTTCCATCAGACGCTGCTCCGGGACGTCGTCTACGGAGCGATGCTCACCCGCCATCGCGAAGAGCTGCACGGGCGGGTGGGTCTGGCGATCGAGAACGCGCGACCGGAGGTAGCGGTGCAGCAGCCGAGCCTGCTCGCGCTGCATTTCGCCGCGTCGAGCCACACCCTGCGGGCCATCGACTACGCGTTCCGGGCGGCCGATCGGGCGCTGGAGCTGCACGACCTCGACGCGGCGCTTCACCACTACCGGCTCGCCGCATCGCTCGCCCTGCGGCTCCCCGATGGCGGTAGCGCCGAACGCGCGCGGGCGCTGCTCTTCGCGTCCGATGCCGCGACCCGCCTCGGCTCCTTCGATGAGGCGCTCATCGCCCTCGAGGAGGCGATCGCCTCCGGACTCCCCGAGGACGACCTCCGCGCCGCGCTCCGTCGCCGCGCGGGTGCGCTGGCCGCGCGGGCCGGGATGATCGAGCGCGCGGCGGAGCATCTGGCGGACGCCGAGCGGCTCACCCCATCGTTCGGCACCGAGCGGTCCGAGCTGACGCTGGCCAAGGCCGCCCTGGCGCGCGCGGACGATCGGGCCAGCGAAGCGCTCGCCATCGCGCGGGTCGCGGTGCGCGAGGCCCAATCGGCTGGTGACCAGACCCGCGAGCTCGAGGCCGAGGAAGCGGTCGTCGCCTATGCGACCGAGGCCGGGCAGGGCGAGGACGTGCGGCGTGCCCTGGTCCGCTGCGCCGACCTTGCCGCACGCCTTGGTGACCTGCCCGGTCTGGTGCGCACCCTCGCCGCGCAGACCGCGTCGTCGCTGGATCGCGGGGCCGCCGGGGAGGCCGAGCGCCTCGGCCTGGAGCTCCTCGCGACGGCGGCACGGGTCGGTGACGTCGGAGGGCAGGCCAGCGCGCTGCGCGCGCTCGCCCGGGCCCACGAGCTCTTCGGACGGTCGGACGAGATCGAGCGATCGCTCCAGCGCGCCCTTGCGCTTGCCGACCCGGCGATCCCCGAAGCGGCGCGTGAGGCCGGAGCGGCCGCGACCCTGCTCGCCCTCGGCCGCGCCGCCCTTCGCCGGCCCGATCTCGGACTCGCGGCCACCACCCTGGAGGAGGCACGGGTCCTGAGTCCCGGCGCCCACGAGCGAGACCATCTTGCGGCGCTCGTGTCGGCCGAACTGGCCCGCGTGGCCGTGGCCCGAGGCGAGCACGAGCGCGCGCGCGATCACGCCGCGGCGGCGACCGCGGCACAGATCGCCCACCGTTGCCGGCGGTGCGCCGCGGAGATCGCGCCCGCCCTGGTCGAGGTGGCGCTCGCGATCGGCGATCAGGAAGGCGCCGAGAGCGCCCGCGCGACCGGCCTCGAGGCGGCGTATCGCTTGAACCTGCCGATCGCGATCGCCGCGGTCAGACTTGCCGGGGGCCGGCTCCTCGCCGCCCGGGCGGACACCGCCGGGGCGCGGCGCGAGTACAAGGCGGCGCTCGAGACCTTCGAGCGGTCGGGACCGCTCCACCTGGTGGCGGAGACGCGCGCAGCGCTCGTCGGCCTGGCGCAGGCCGGCGCCGAGTCGGCCTAGAGCGAGAACTCCCCGACCGCGATGCGCTCACGATCGTGCAGGTACGGTCGCAGCACCGGCGGGATGAGGACCGATCCGTCGGGCTGCTGGTAGTTCTCGAGCACCGCGATGAGGAGTCGCGGCAGCGCCAGACCGGAGGCATTGAGGATGTGCGGATGCTCGGGCTTGGCGCCGGCCTCGCGCTTGAATCTGATGCCGGCCCGCTCGGCCTGCAGCGAGCCGCCATCGCTGCAGGAGGAGACCTCCAGCCATTCCCCCGCCCCTGGTGCCCAGGCTTCGACATCGAAGCCCTTCGTCGCGACGAAGCCCAGGTCACCGCTGCAGCGCTCGACCACTCGCGCCGGGATCTCGAGCCGCTCGAGCACCTCGACCGCCTTGCCGGTCAGGAGGTCGAGCTCTCGCGGAGAGTCCTCGGGGACGCAGAACACGACCATCTCGACCTTGTCGAACTGGTGGCCGCGCTTGATGCCGCGAACGTCACGTCCGGCGCTCATGTGCTCGCGCCGGAAGCACGCGGTATAGGCCACGTAGCGGGCCGGGAGCTGCTCGAACGGGATCGTCTCATCACGATGGAGTGACACGAGCTGGGGCTCGGCGGTGGGAATGAGCCAGAGGTCGTCATCCTCATCGCGGTAGAGGTTCTCGTCGAAGTGCGGCAGATGGGCGCTCGCCTGGAGCGTCTCACGGCGCGTGACGAATGGCGGGTAGATCTCGATGAAGCCGGCCTCGATCTTCAGGTCGAGCATCCAGGTGATGAGCGCCCGCTGGAGCGCCGCGCCGGCCCCCCGAAGCACGTAGAACCGCGACCCGGAGAGCTTGGTGCCGCGCGGGATGTCGAGGATCCCCAGGATCTCGCCGATCTCCCAGTGTGGCCGTGCGGGAAAGGCGAGCGGCCGGGCCTCATCCTGGCGGACCACGACGTTGTCGGCGTCGCTCCTCCCGGTCGGCACCCCGGGGGCGATGACATTGGGGATCCAGTCGAGGTGCCCGGCGAGCTCGGCTTCGACGGCCGCGAGCTCTTTGTCGATCTCCGCGATCCGTGTGCCGACCGCCCGCATCCGGGCCTTCACCTCGTCCGTGGGTGGACCGCCCTTGCTCGCCTTGTTCCGGTCCGCGCGCAGCGTCTCGGTCTCGGACCGCAGCTCGCGGCCCCGGACATCGAGCGCGATGATCCGGTCGAGCGGCGCCTCGAAGCCCCGCGCCTCGAGCATCGCCCGCACGCCGGCTGCGTCCGCGCGGATCCGGTCGATCGGTCGCATCTCCGCCCCAGTATCGGGCTGGCTACGATGCCCTGCATGGCTGCTGCGTGGAGCGAAATCGCGCTCATCGCGTTCGAGGGGCCGGATCGGTACTCGTTCGTCGGCGGCCTCGCCACCCGGATGAACGATCTCGCCGACGCCCTCGTCACCCGCGGCCACCGGGTCCGCCACCTGTTCATCGGGGACCCGGATGCGCCGGCGGTCGAGCTCCGACGTGACGGCGCGCTGCTGCTTGAGCGCTGGGGCCAGTGGATCTCCCGCCAGCACCCGAAGGACGTCTACGACGGCGAGGCCGGAAAGGTCGCGGACTTCACCCGGAGCGTCCCCCCGCATCTGCTCCGTGAGGTCATCGAGCCGGCCGCACGCGACGGGAAACGCGCGGTCCTGTTGTTCGAGGACTGGCAGACCGCCGGGGCGGCGATCGGGACCGCACGACTTGCGGCCGCGGCGGGTCTGCGCGACCACGCCGCGATCTTCTGGAACGCGAACAACACCTAC
>DATLEG010000318.1:0-2287 GCA_035525465.1 Saccharimonadales bacterium (SeqCode) | reverse complement strand
CACGTGCGGTCGCTCCGGGCGAAGCTGCAGAACGACTATCGCAAGCCGAAGTACATCGAGACCGTGGCCGGGTCCGGCTACCGCTTCGTGGGCGAGGCCGAAGCCACCTAGCCACCATGCTCATTTCGTTCCGGCGCCTCGGTCCGGCGAGCCCGCGATCGCGCTCACGATGACGGAACCGTCATGTGCCCAGCGGGACCGCAGCCAACAATGCAGTGGACCCGAAATGAGCAACTCTTGACCGATGAGGGCGCCCCCTCGACCGCCGACCGAGCCGACTCCGATGTGGCCACACGGGTAGAGGCGATCACGCAGGACGCCGACCTGTCCTGGGTCGTGGATCTCCTCAGCGCGCGGCGGGATGAGATCCTCACGCGGTGGCTCCAGGCGACCGCCGACCAGCCGTTCCACAGCGCTCGCGCGCAGTGGGCCGTGGCCGATCACGTGCCGCACCTGTTCGACGCCCTCGTCGGCCTCCTGACCAGATACAGCGACCCGTCCCGGAACGCGGGCGTCCCATTGGAAGACCCCGACGTGCTCGCGGCGGCGCAGAGCCATGCCCGGGTCCGGTTCGAGCAGGGGTTCGTCGCGCCGGATGTGGTCACCGAGTTCCGGCTGCTTCGGCAGGAGATCGGGCGCGCGGTGCGGCTCTATGTGTCCGACGGCTCTCCGACGAGCGATGTGATCGGCGCGGAGCTGCTGCTCCACGATGCCTTGGATGGCGCGGTCTTCCTCGCGCTCACGACCCTCAACGAGCACGAAGTCGCACGCCGGCGGGCCGAGATCACCCTTGAGGAGGAACGCGCGGTCGCCGCGGGCGAGCGCCTGGCTTTCTTCGCGACCCTCGGACACGACCTCAAGAACCCGCTCGCGGTGGCGATCGGGGTGGTCCAGCTGCTCCGCCGCCAGGAGCAGGGTGGCCGGCTGGCGCCGGAGCATCTGGGTGAGCGGCTGCTGTCGGTCGAGTCGGCCCTCCGACGGAGCGCGCTCCGGGTGGACGAGCTCATGGATCTCGCGCGCCGCAACGACGCGGAGGTCCTGGCGCTGCAGTTCGCGCCGGTCGACCTCGTCGACCTCGTGCGGGAGGTCCTCGAGGCCTACCGGATCGTCGATGTCCGGCACGAGATCGTCCTCGAGCGATCACCCGCCTCGCTGATCGGCAGCTGGGACCGCGACCGGCTCGAGCGCTCGATCGACAACCTGGTGAATAACGCTCTGAAGTTCAGCCCGGACGGCGGGCGCGTCGCGGCCTCGGTAGCCGAGCGGGGTACCGGTGCCGGACGCGAGGCCGTGGTCACGATCACCGACGAGGGCCTGGGGATCCCGGAGGACGAGCGCGAGGCGATCTTCGAGCGGTTCCGCCGCGGCTCCAACGTCGCCGACGTGCCCGGAAGCGGACTCGGCCTCTGGTCGGTCCGCCGGATCGTGGAACAGCATGGCGGCACCCTTGCCGTGACCTCACGGGTCGGGAATGGCAGCACCTTCACCCTGCACCTGCCGATCATCGAGACGGTGCCATCGGGCGAGGCCGAAACGCCCGGGCCCGGGAGCCCAGCTCGGTAGCGGCCACCGCGGCAGCGCGACCGCGCCACGCGCGGCGCGACCCGGTATGCCCAGCCCGGCGACCTATCATCAGCGGCATTACCGAAGAATTCCCCGAGAGAGTGCGAGGCATCCGGTGATGTCCTCGGTCTTCAAAACCGTTGACGGGGCGTTGCACGTTCCGTGGTGGGTTCGACTCCCATGCACTCTCGCAGCGTGAGCCAGCACCGAACGGCCGCCGCGGTGCTCGAGGGTCCCTCGACCGACCTCGCGGCCGATGTCGAGCCCGGGCGGACCTCGGCGATCGCCGCGCTCCGCTATCGCGACTTCCGGCTCTTTTGGTTCGGGCTGCTCGTGTCGAACACCGGTACCTGGATGCAGATGTTCGGCCAGGGCTATCTGGTCGTGCAGCTGGCGATCCGGGACGGCGTCCCGCAGCTCGCGCCGCTGTACCTCGGCCTGGTCGGCCTGGCCCGTGCGGTCCCCGGCCTCTCGCTCGGGCTTTTTGGCGGCGCGCTCGCCGACCGCTCCGACCGCCGCCGGCTGCTGCTGGTCACCCAGTCCTGTGCCCTGGTCGTCGCCGGCATCCTCGCCGGCCTCACGATCTTCGGCAAGATCACCGTTCCGGAGATCCTCCTGCTCGGCGCGCTGAACTCGACGATCTTCGCCTTCGACGCACCGACCCGGCAGTCGATGGTCCCGCGCCTGGTCCCCAAGCGTGATCTCCTGTCCGCGATCGGCCTGA
>DATLEG010000284.1:0-3425 GCA_035525465.1 Saccharimonadales bacterium (SeqCode) | reverse complement strand
GACTCGCTCGTCGCCAGGAAGTACTGCGCGTCGGTGTCCTCGGCGATCTGCTTGAGCGTGGTCTCGTCCAAGGCGGTGCGGATCGAGCGGCCCTCCAGGCTGAGGACCGCGCCCGCCGGCGTGCCGACGCCGACGGTGTAGACGCGGATCCCCCGCGAGATCGCTTGATCGAGGATCGAGAGCGGCGGCGGGAATTGATTGTTCTGGCCGTCGGTGAGCAGGATGATCGAGGCCGAGGACTTCGCCGCCCCGGGCACCGCGGTCTTCGTCGGCGTCTGTGGCGCGTTCGGGTCGCGCGGCTTGGTGAGCACCGCCGAAGGCAGGTCCGTCTCGCCGCCGCCCTGATCCTCGACGATCGCGTCGAGCGAGGTGAGGAGCGCGCGGCCGATGGCCGTCGCGCGCTGCAGCTTCAGGCGGTCGATGGCCGCGATGACCAGATCGTGATCGGTCGTCGGCGCCTGCACGAGCGATGCGTCGCTCGCGAACGAGACGACGCCGATCTTCACGTTGTCGCCCTGTTTCACCACGAAGGCCTTCGCCGCCTCCTTTGCGGCGGTGATGCGGTCGGGCTTGATGTCGGTGGCCCGCATGCTCATCGAAACGTCCATCGCCAGGATGACCGTCCCCTCCTGGCTGGGGACCTTCACCACGGCGATCGGGCGGGCAAGGGCGAAGAGCATGAAGGCGAGCGCGATCAGATAGAGCGCCGGCGGGATGTGGCGCCGGATGCCCGGGCCACGGCCAAGCGCCTCTTTCACCAGCGAGAGGCTCGCGTAGCGGAGCGCGTACCTCCGACGACGACGCTGCGACCAGACATAGAGACCGAGCAGCACCGGCACCGCGAGGAGGAAGTACAGGCTGGTCGGCCAGAGGAAGCTCACCGGGTCACCCTGCCGCCCGCATCCCGCGGCGCCGCCTGCGGAGCGCCGCGAATCGCACGACCGCGCGCACGAGCTCCTCCTCGGTCGAGAGCGTGAGGACGTCCACGCCGCAGCGGGCGAACGCGGCGGCGAGCTCGGCCTCGCGCGTCCGCGCGGCCGCTTCGAACCGGGCACGGAACTTCAGGTCGTGGGTATCGACGTGCAGGGTCTCGCCGGTCTCGGCATCGCTCAGGACGACGAAGCCGATGTCCGGCAGCTCGCGCTCGCGAGGGTCGGTGAGCCGGACCGCGATGACCTCGTGCCGGCGGGCCAGCATCCCGAGCGGCCGCTCCCACCCCGGGGCGGTGAAGAAGTCGGAGACCAGGAAGATCACCGAGCGGCGCCGGATCGTCCGCACGGCATGCTCCAACAGATCCGACACCGAGGTGTACGGCGCGCTGGCCAGCCGCGGCAGCTGGAGGATGTCGTTCAGGATCCGCAGGGTCTGGACCCTGCCGCCGGCCGCGGGGATGACCCGTTCTACCTTCCCCCCGTACAGGGTGGCGCCGATCTTGTTCCCATGGCGCGCGAGCAGCCGCGCGAGCAACGCGACGAGATCGACAAGCTGGTCTCGCTTGAGCGTCGTCACGGTGCCAAAGTCCACCGACGGCGAGAGATCGAGCAGGAAATGGGCGGTCACCTCTCGATCCTCGAGGTACTGGCGCACATAGGTGGCGTCCATCCGGGCGCTCACGTTCCAGTCGATGTAGCGCACGTCATCACCGGGTTCGTATTCACGGATGTCGGCGAGGTCGAGGCCATTGCCACGGAACAGGGAGCGGTACTCACCCTGCAGCAGGCCGTCGAGGCGGCGAAGCACGGTCCACTCGATACGGCGGAGGATGGCCTCAGGCGCGTGGGGCGACATGTTCCTGGAGCACCTGCGCCGGGGCCGGGATCTTCGCCAGGATCCGATCGATGAGCTGCTCGGCCGACACGTTGTCCGACAGGGCCTCGTAGGAAAGCACCAGGCGGTGCCGCAGCACATCGTGCACCAGGTCGAGGATGTCCTGCGCAAGGAGGTACGTCCGCCCGCGCATGAGTGCCAGCGCGCGTCCGGCGAGGATGAGATTGATCGAGGCGCGCGGGCTCGCGCCATAGGTGATGTACTTCTTGATGTCCGGCAGGCCGTACTCGCCGGGATCTCGCGTGGCGGTGGACAACCGCACGACGTACTCCATGAGCACCGGATCCACGAACACCTTGTCCGTCTCACGTTGCAGCTGCAGCAGCCGTTCGGTGGTCAGCACCGGTGTGACCGCGGCAAGGCCCCGGGCCATGCGCTCGACGACGAGGAACTCGTCCATCTCGCTCGGGTAGCCGACGATCACCTTCAGCATGAACCGGTCGACCTGCGCCTCGGGCAGCGCGTAGGTGCCTTCGGTCTCGATCGGATTCTGCGTCGCCATGACCAGGAACGGATCGGGGAGGGTGTGGCTTTCACGTCCGATCGTCACCTGCCGCTCCTGCATCGCCTCCAACAGCGCGCTCTGCACCTTGGCCGGCGCGCGGTTGATCTCATCCGCCAGCAGCAGGTTCGTGAAGACCGGCCCGAGCGAGGTCTGGAACTCGCCCGTCTTCTGGTTGTAGATGCGCGTACCGACGAGGTCCGCGGGAACGAGGTCGGGGGTGAACTGGATGCGCTTGAACTCGCCCTGCACCGCGCCGGCGACCGTCTTGATGGCGAGGGTCTTCGCCAAGCCCGGGACGCCCTCCACCAGAAGATGCCCCCGGGCAAGGAGACCGACGAGGATCCGCTCGAGCAGGTGATCCTGGCCGACGATGACCCGCTTCACCTCGTAGAGCAGGCGGCCGACCTCGGTCTGCCGCTCGCCCGCCGATCGCTCGTCCATGCTGTTCCTCCTTCAGTCCGGTGGGGACCCGAAGGCGCCGCCCGCGGCCTGGATCGTGACCGCGAAGCCGATGCCGGCGAACGACGCCTGCCCATTCGGATTCGCGAGGCCACTGACGATGCCGACGACGTCGCCATGGCGATCGAAGAGCGGGCCTCCCGAGTTCCCCGGATTCACCGATGCGTCGAACTGGATGAGCTCGGTCATCGGGGTGTCCTTTCCCGGGGGTTGGATCGTGCGATGCAGACCCGAGATGACCCCGGTCGAGAGGCTGCGACTGAGGCCGAACGGGTTGCCGACGACGATCGCCGGGTCGCCCACGCGCAGCGCGGCGGCGTTCCCGAGCGTGGCGACCGTGAGCTCGGCTGGATGGCCCTCCGGGCGGATGCCGGCGATGTCGTTATTCGGCTGCTGCGCGAAGACGCTGGCCTCGAACGTCGAACCGTCGAAAAAGGTCACGGTGATCCGGCGCGCGCCGGAGACGACGTGGAGCGCGGTGAGGATGCTCCCATCCGCATCGACGACGACCCCGCTCCCGAGGCCGGCGAGGCCATCGGGGAGCTCGGCTCGGACGGTGACGACCGACGGCGCCAGCTTCTGATACAGCTCGGGAACGGTGGGCGTGGGGGTCGGCCTGGCCGGATCGACCGTG
>DATLEG010000277.1:0-3261 GCA_035525465.1 Saccharimonadales bacterium (SeqCode) | reverse complement strand
CAACGATCGGGCCAAGCGCGTCCTCGCGCTCGCGCAGGATGAAGCGATCCGGTTCAACCACAACTACATCGGGACCGAACATCTTCTCCTCGGACTGGTGCGCGAAGGCGAAGGCGTGGCCGCCCGGGTCCTCGATTCGCTCGGGGTCGAGCTTTCGAAGGTGCGCACGGCCGTCGAGTTCATCATCGGCCGCGGCGACTCGACCACCTCGCCGAGCGAGATCACCCTTTCCCCCCGCACGAAGAAGGTCATCGAGCTCGCCATCGACGAGGCCCGCAAGCTCGGGCACAGCCACGTGGGCACCGAGCACCTGCTCCTCGGCCTGGTGCGCGAGGGTGAGGGCATCGCCTCCGGGGTCCTCGAATCCCTCGGCGTCTCGCTGGAGAAGGTCCGCCATCAGGTCATCGCGACCCTCGGCCAGCAGCATCCTGCCGCGCAGGGCGAGGCCGCGGGGGCCAGCGGCAAGTCGGGCAGCTCGAAGACCCCCACGCTCGATCAGCTCGGGGTGAACCTCACCGCGATGGCGAAGGCCTCGCAGCTCGATCCGGTCATCGGGCGTGAGAAGGAGATCGAGCGGGTCATCCAGATCCTCTCCCGCCGGACGAAGAACAACCCGGCGCTCATCGGTGAGCCGGGGGTGGGGAAGACCGCCATCGCCGAGGGTCTCGCCCAGCGGATCGTGAAGGGGGACGTCCCGGAAACGCTCCAGAACAAGCGCGTGCTCACGCTCGACATCGGCTCGCTCGTCGCCGGCACGAAGTACCGGGGCGAGTTCGAGGAGCGCCTGAAGAAGATCATCGAGGAGCTCCGTCACGCCCACGACGTGGTGCTGTTCATCGACGAGCTCCACACCCTCGTCGGGGCGGGCGCGGCCGAAGGGGCCGTCGACGCCGCGAACATCCTGAAGCCGTCGCTCGCCCGTGGTGAGCTCCAGTGCATCGGCGCCACGACCCTCGACGAGTTCCGCAAATACATCGAGCGGGATGCCGCGCTCGAGCGGCGGTTCCAGCCGGTCATGGTCGAGGAGCCGACCATCGAGGACACCCAGCTCATCCTCAAGGGCATCCGTTCACGCTATGAGGACCACCACAAGGTCGCGATCACCGACGAAGCGGTGAAGGCGTCGGCCGAGCTTGCCGCGCGCTACATCACCGACCGTTTCCTCCCGGACAAGGCCATCGATCTCATGGACGAGGCCGCCAGCCGGGTCCGCCTTCGCTACTCGACGCTCCCGAACGAGATGAAGGACGCCCAAAAGGAGCTCGACCGGATGGTCGGCGAGAAGGAAGCGGCGATGGAGGCTCAGCAGTACGAGCTCGCCTCCACCCTTCGTCAGGCCGAGCGGACGCAGCAGGACAAGCTCCAGCAGGCCAAGGCCGACTGGCTGCTCGCGCAGTCACAAAAGCGCCCCGAGGTCACGGACGAGGACATCGCCGAGGTCGTCGCGATGTGGACGGGGATCCCGGTCCGCCGTCTCGCCGAGGAGGAGACGCAGAAGCTCCTGAAGATGGAAGAGGCGCTCCACGCCAAGGTCATCGGCCAGAACGAAGCGATCACGACCATCTCGCGCGCCGTCCGGCGCGCCCGGGCCGGCCTCAAGGATCCCCGGCGGCCGATCGGCGTGTTCTTCTTCGTCGGTCCGACCGGCACCGGGAAGACGCACCTGGCGCGCAACCTCGCCGAATTCATGTTCGGCAACCAGGACAACATGATCAAGATCGATATGTCCGACTACATGGAGCGGCACAATGTGTCGCGCCTGGTCGGCTCGCCGCCCGGGTATGTGGGGTATGAAGAGGGCGGGCAGCTCACGGAGACCGTTCGTCGCAAGTCGTACTGCGTGATCCTCCTCGATGAGATCGAGAAGGCCCACCCCGAGGTGTTCAACATCCTCCTCCAGGTCTTCGATGAGGGCCGTCTCGCCGACGCGAAGGGACGCACCGTCGATTTCCGGAACACGATCATCATCATGACCAGCAACATCGCTCAGAAGATGCTGAAGAGCGAAGCCTCGCTCGGCTTCCGGGGGAAGGGCACCGGGGATGATCCGGAGGCGCAGGCTGCCTACGAGCGGATGAAGGAGCGCGTGAACGACGAGATGAAGCGCTTCTTCCGGCCGGAGTTCCTCAACCGGATCGACGCGACCGTCGTCTTCCAGCCGCTGTCACGCGTCGAGATCCGGCAGATCGTCGAGATCGAGCTCGGACGCGTCCGCAAGCAGCTCGCCTCGCAGGCGATGAGCCTCGATGTGACCGAGCTGGCGAAGGACCACATCGCGACCGTCGGCTACGACTCGAACTTCGGCGCGCGGCCGCTCGGCCGGGCGATCCAGAACGAGATCGAAGACCCGCTGGCCGAGATGCTCCTCCTCGCGGCCTTCGCGCCAGGTGACACCGTGCGCATCGACGCCGTCGACGGAAAGCTCGTGATCTTCAAGGGCGAGCCCGTCCCGGACGAGGCCGCGCGCAAGCCGGAGCCCGTCGCCCCGTAGGAGACCCGGCCCTCGGACGCGGCGCACCTCCCGCATCCCGGCGCCGATACTTGAGCTGATGGCCACCCGCTCAACAGCCCCCAAGACGGTCTTCGTCTGCCAGCAGTGCGGTGCCTCGGCGCCACGCTGGGTCGGCCGCTGTCCCGGCTGCGATGGCTGGAACACCCTGGTCGAAGAGCGGGTGGTCGCGCCGGTGAAGGGCCGGGCCGCGGCCGGGCGCGCCCCGCGTGCCGCGATCGCCCTCGACGCCGTGTCGGCCGATGCCGAGGAACGGATCCCGACCGGGATCGGGGAGCTCGACCGCGTCCTCGGCGGCGGCATCGTCCAGGGCTCGCTCGTGCTCCTTGGTGGGGACCCGGGCATTGGCAAGAGCTCCCTGCTCATGCAGGCGTCCGCCTCGCTCCGCGAGCGCGGGACGATCCTGTATGTCTCGGGCGAGGAGTCCGCGGCGCAGGTGAAGATGCGGGCCCGCCGCTTCGGGATCGACGGGGCCGGCATCTACCTCCTGGCGGAGACCGATCTCGCGGCGGTCATCGAGGCGATCCGATCGCTCCGGCCGCTGTTCGTGGTCATCGACTCCATCCAGACGATGAGCTCGGACGCCATCGGCTCGGCCGCGGGGGGTGTTTCGCAGCTGCGCGAGTGCACCGCGCGCCTCCTGGAGGTCGCCAAGGGGGACGGCGTGCCCATCTTCCTGGTGGGGCACGTGACCAAGGAAGGGAATGTGGCCGGGCCCCGCGTACTCGAGCACATCGTCGACGCGGTCCTCT
>DATLEG010000258.1:0-3726 GCA_035525465.1 Saccharimonadales bacterium (SeqCode) | reverse complement strand
AATACGACGCGCTTCCCGACATCGGTCACGCCTGCGGCCACAACCTCATCGCGATGATGGGCACCGCGGCGGCGATCGGCGTGCGCGCGGTCATCGACGAGCTCTCCGGCCGGATCGCGGCGATCGGGACCCCGGCCGAGGAGGGCGGCGGCGGGAAGGTCGCCCTCGTCCGCGCCGGCGGATTCGCCGACATCGACGCGGCGATGATGGTGCACCCGAGCGCACGGACCCTCCCGAGCCGGACCTCGCTGGCCAGTAACCGGGTGGACATCGAGTTCTGGGGCAAGGCGGCGCACGCGGCAGCGCAACCGGATCGGGGGATCAACGCTCTGGATGGGGTCCTGCAGACCTTCAACAACGTGAATGCGATGCGCCAGCAGCTCCGCCCGGAGGCCCGAGTGCACGGGATCATCACCTCGGGAGGGAGCGCGGCGAACATCATCCCCGAATACGCGATGGCGAAATTCAGCGTCCGCGCCCTCGACCGGATCTACCAGCAGGAGGTCCTCGCGCGGTTCATCGCCTGCGCCGAAGGGGCCGCGACCGCGACGGGCACGCGCCTGGAGGTCACGGTCCATGAGAACTCCGGATACGAGAACATGATGTTCTCCACCCCGCTCGCGCGGCGGTGGGCCGACCACCTGCAGGCCCTCGGTCAGACCGTCCACCCGGTCGCGGAGGACGAGCGGATGGGATCCACGGACATGGGGAACGTCAGCCAGATCCTGCCGGCGATCCATCCCTACATCGGGATCGCGCCAGAGGGGACCCCCGGCCACTCGACCGCATTCCGCGACGCGGCCGTGACGCCGCGGGCGCATGAGAACGCGCTCGACGCCGCGAAGGCGATGGCCCTCCTCTGCATCGACCTTCTCATCGATCCGTCGCTCCTGGCGGCGGCGCGCGCCGAGTTCGACACGCGCCGGGCGGAGGGGCTCGTGAAGGGCCGCACACCGGCATAGGGCTGTCCCGCGATACCCGGGCCCTCGCCGGCGCGCAGCTGCTGTGGGGCATCGGCTTCGGACTGATCGCGCCGATCCTCGCTCTCTACCTGACCGAGCTCGGAGCCTCGGCGACCGATATCGGCCTGGTCATCGGGGGCGGGAACATCGTCGCGGCCCTGCTCGTCCTGCCTGCCGGGTTCGCCGCGGACCGCTTTGGCCGGAGACCGATCCTTGTCGCCAGCGGCGTCTCGGGCATGCTCGGGGTGGCGGCGTTCATCCCGCTCGCCGACTGGCATCTCGCCATCGTCGGGTCGATCCTCTACTGGTCCGCGATCGCCGGCCTCCCGATCATGAGCGCGCACATCGCCGCCACGGAAGCGAAGGAGCGCCTGGGCCGGGCGATGGGCACGCTGTTCGGCAGCTTCTTCCTCGGGGTCATCTTCGCCTCCCCCCTCTCGGGGATCATCGCCGCCCGTTATGGCTACCGCGCCACGTTCGCTGCGGCCGTCGTTCTCTTCGCCGGCTCGGCGGCACTCGACCTCCTCATCACCCAGACCCGCGTCATCCACAGTGGCCCGGTCCGCCGCTGGCCCGGCGCGTTCTGGGCACTCCTCGCGCTCACGCCGTTCGCCGCCGTCATCGCCGTCCTGCCGACGCCGCTCTTGGGCGTGTATCTGCGAGACGTCGCGGCCGTCCCGCTCGAGCGCATCGGCCTGTACGTCGCGCTGGTGTCGATCGGCTCGGCGATCTTCTCGGCGGTCGCCGGGCGCATGACCGACCGGATCGGACCCGCACCGGCGGTCGTCGGCGCCGCGGTGGCGCTCACCGCCGGGGCCGCGGCATTGGCCCTTGCGGCCCGTGCCGACTACGCGGTGGCCGCGGGCGCGCTGCTCATCGGAGCCAGCCAGGCAGCCAATCCGGTGCTCGCGGCGACGATCGAACGGATCCTGCCGCCATCCCGGATCGCCGTCGGGTACGCCGCGTTCCAGCTTGCCTATACCGGCGGGTTCGGCATCGGCAGCATCATGGCCGGGTCGCTCTACGAGGCAAATCCGCGGCTCCCGCTCCTTGTCACCGTCGCGCTTGCGCTTCCGGTCGCGGCGACGGTCGCGGTCATCGTCACCCGTATCCGCGCGACCGTCGTGAGCCGACCTTACTATCGGAGGACAGACAGCGAAAGCCATTGATACCGGCTCAGCGGCCACGCCGCTCCAGGGAGAACGACCGTGACCACGACCCCCGAGCTCTACACCTTCCCCACGACCGATGATCCAGACGCGCCGGAGTGGCCGGGAACGCCGATCGGCGCGGCGAACACGATCACCCGGCAGAAGGGACGCACCCCCGTCGCGAACAAGATCGTCGACCAGACGCCGGGACTGTTCCGCCGGCTGCTCGCCAATTCGGTCGAGCACATCGCCGCGGGCCGTGAGCCGATGCACTCCCACGACGTGGTCATCCACGGGCTGCGGGTGCGCGCGATCACGAACAGCGAACACCTCATCGGCTACTGGCGCGACAACTGGTACTCCCCCGAGGAGTGGCAGCGGATCACCGGGGTGACGGCCGCCGCGGTCCCCGATGTCCTCGTCATCGCCCTGGGGCGGGTGCCGTCCGAGGCCGAAGCGGCCTACTACAGCCGCCAGAACGACACCGTCATCTTCTTCAACACCTCCTACTACGGTCAGCTGAAGAGCTGGGTACTCGGCGCGGTCGGCCGCAAGCTCGCGGTGGAGTACGGGATCCATTCGATCCACGGCGCGGTGGTCACGAAGGATGACAAGGGACTGCTCTACATCGCGCCGACCGGCACCGGGAAGTCCACCTCGACCTACGGGGTCATGGAATTCCCGAACACGCGGTTCCACTCCGACGACTGGGTCTACGTCCGCTACGCCTACCCGCTCAAGGACGGACGGAAGGTGTCCCCGGCCCGGGTGCGCGAGGGAGGCAAAGACGTCGCCCGCGGCTACCAGTGCTACCGCTGGCTCGAAGACCACACCGGGTCGAAGGCGACGGTGACCGGGCGGGCACTCGACGACTCCGAGGTGACCTGCGCCGCCACGGACCTGGATGTCGCGCACCCGGAGGCCTACGCCTACACCTCGGAGAAGGTCTTCTACCTCCGCTCGAACCTCGTCGAGAACTTTCCTCAGGCGGCGTACGACATGATCCGGTCGCGACTCGAGAACGCGCCGGATGTGACCACGGAGTTCCTGACCGAGAACACGGCGTCGATCGAAGCCGTCTTCGTCAAGCTGAAAGGCACCGCACCCTTCGACACGATGACCGATGAGGTGCTCCGGACGACGATCGGACGGTTCTTCGCGTTCGAGAACACCCGGGCGATGCTCGACATCACTACGGTGTTCCCGAAGGAGCGCGTCTTCACCAATCCGATGGAGCCGGCCCGGGTGAGCGCGATCATGCTGCTGAAGCGGAACTTCGACGAGGACCTGGTCATCGAGCGGATGGACATCGATCAGTTCATGGCCCGCCTCATGGTCGGCCGCACGCCGACCGGCACGAAGGAGATCGTCTACAACTCCTATCGCGCGGTGGATGACAAGAGCGAGCGGGCCTGGCTCGACGGGATCGAGGCCAAGGGCGTCGACCAGATGTGGAAGAGCTACTCGAGCGCGACCGACAAGCCCCAGACGCTCGATGAGGAGATCGAGATGTTCAGGATGTTGTTCCGCTCGGCGACCGCGTACGACGTGAACACGATCCTCCAGAAGGACCCCAAGATCACCGGGCGGATGGAAGCGGTGAACAAGACGAT
>DATLEG010000257.1:0-4239 GCA_035525465.1 Saccharimonadales bacterium (SeqCode) | reverse complement strand
GGCCGTGGTCGCGGCCGCCGATCTGGTGATCGCCCCCTGCGAAGAGCTCGCCGGCGAGCTCCGCGGCGCGGGCGACGCGCGGGCGGTGCGCGTCGTCGCCGCGCCGGTGGACCTCGCCCTCGCCCAGGGAGACGCCGAGCGCGGGCGCGCGCTCATCGGCGTGACGGAGGACGTACCGGTGCTGCTCGCGATCTCGCGCCTCGCGCTGGAAAAGCGGGTGACCGATCTGGTGGCGATGTTGCAGGCCGTGACCGACCCGCGCGCCATCCTGGCCTTTGCCGGCGCGGGGCCCCTCGCCGCCGCGATCGAGGACGCGGCCGAGCGGGCCGGGCTCGCCGGCCGGGTCCGGCTCCTCGGACAGCTGGAGACGCCGGCGCTCGCGGATGCCCTCGCCGCCGCCACGCTGGTGGTGAGCGCCTCGCGCAGCGAGACCCAAGGGCTGGCACTCTGCGAGGCCGCCGCCGCCGGCAGGGCGATCGTCGCGCCGGCCCGCGGCGGGTACGCCGAGGTCCTCGGCGATGGCGCCGGCGGGCTGTTCCCCGCGGTCGCGCCGACGGTGGAGGCCCTCGCGGCGGCGGTCGACCGGGCGCTCGGCGAGGCAGCGCTTCGCCTCCGGATCGAGGGCGAGGCGCGGCGCCGCGCGCTGGTGTCCTGGTCGCCCGATGCGGTGGCGCGGGCGCTGCGCGCGGCGTACGACGCGGCCGATGCCGTGACAGAATGAGCCTCCTCAACACGTCGACAGGGGAGGCCCACCATGTCCACGCCGCGTCCGCGCCGTCCGATGCGCGTCCGGACCGCGGCGGCGGCGGGCGGGGTCGTGCTGCGCGCGTCGGAGCATGGTCGTGAGGTCCTCCTGGTCGGCCGGACCGGCGACGGCTCCTGGGTCTTTCCCAAGGGGACACCTCGTCCCGGGGAGACCAGCCAGGAGACCGCCCTGCGCGAGGTCCGCGAGGAGACCGGCCTGGCGGTCCGGATCCTGCGGCCGCTGGGGGACATGGAGTACTGGTTCGCCGCGGGCGGGGAGCGCGTCCACAAGCTCGTGACGTTCTTCCTGATGGAGGCGGTCGGCGGCGACCTGTCGCTCCACGATCACGAATACGACCTCGTCCGCTGGGTGACCGTGAGCGACGCGCGCCGGATGCTGACCTTCGACACCTATCGCGACGTGCTCGACCGGGCGATCCGGCCGGAAGAGGCCGCGTCGTGACCGAGGCGCTCAAGCGCACGCCGCTCTACGAGGAGCACATCGGGCTTGGCGCGAAGATCGTGCCCTTCGCAGGGTATGAGATGCCGATCCACTATCCCACCGGCATCGTGACCGAGCATCGCGCCGTCCGTGCGGCAGCGGGCATCTTCGATCTCTCGCATATGGGGGAGCTGCACGTCACCGGCGCCGGCGCGCTCACGGCCCTGGACCACCTCGTGTCCAGCGATATCGCCGGCCTCGTGGTCGGCCAAGCCCGCTACGGACTCCTCTGCAACGAGAGCGGGACCATCGTCGACGACGTGATCGTGTACCGGCTGCGGGAGGACGAGGCCCTCGTCGTCGTGAACGCGTCGAATATCGCCAAGGACCGGGCCCACATCGCCGCGCGGCTCTCCGGCGACGCGACGTGCGACGACCGATCGGAGGCGACCGCCCTCATCGCGGTCCAGGGACCCCGCGCCTCGGTCATCCTTTCCGCGGTGACCGACCTGGAGGTCCGCGAGGCGTCGATCGAAGGGCTGGCGCCCTTCGGCGTCACCAGCGCGCGGGTCGCCGGCACGCGGGCGATCGTCGCGCGTACCGGATACACCGGCGAGGACGGCTTCGAGGTCTTCGTCGACGCCGATCGCGCGGTCCCGGTCTGGTCGCGCATCATCGCCGCGGGTGCTTCGCTCGGGCTCCTGCCGATCGGGCTCGGCGCGCGGGACACCCTTCGCCTGGAAGCACGCTTCTCGCTCTATGGCAACGACATCGACGAGACGACCGGTCCGATCGAGGCCGGCCTCGGCTGGACCTGCAAGCTGGACAAGGACTTCGTGGGCCGTGACCGGATCGCCGCGGTGAAGGAGGGCGGACCGGCGCGCAAGCTCGTTGGCCTGGTCACCGCTGGGGGCGTCGCCCGTCACGGGCATCCGGTCACGAGCGGCGGGGCGATCGTCGGGATCGTCACCAGCGGCACCTACGGACCGACGGTCCAGCAGAACATCGCCCTGGCCTATGTGCCGGCCGCACTCGCGAAGATCGGCACCGACCTCGCGGTCCGCATCCGCGAGCGCGACGTCCCCGCTAAAGTCGTGAAGACGCCGTTCTGGAAGAGGAGCGCCTAGATGAGCGGGATGAGCTCGGTCCCTGACGATCTGCGGTATTCGAAGGAGCATGAGTGGGTGCGCGCCGAAGGCGACACCGCGCTGGTGGGCATCACTGCCTTCGCCCAGGAGCAGCTCGGGGACGTCGTCTTCGTCGAGCTCCCGGAAAAGGGCGCGACCGTCCGCCAGCACGCGAGCTTCGGGGTCGTCGAGTCGGTGAAGGCGGCCTCCGATGTCTACGCGCCGGTCTCCGGTGAGGTGCTGGAGCGCAACGTGAAGGTCATCGAAAAGCCGGAGCTGGTGAACACCGACCCCTATGGCGATGGCTGGATGCTCCGCATCCGGGTGGCCGACCGCGGCGAGATCACCGGGCTCCTCTCGCCGGCCGACTACCGCGCGCACATCGGCGAGAGCCCGGCCTCCGGCGGGGATTAGGACGACCCTGAACCCGTACTCGCCGCATACACCGGAAGACCGCGCGGCGATGCTCGCGGCGATCGGCGTGTCCTCCATCGACGAGCTGCTCACCGCCATCCCCGAGCGGGCCCGCGCGCCACGGCTCGGGGTGCCGGAGGGCCTCTCCGAGCTCGAGCTGTTCACCGCGCTGGGCGCCCTCGCGGCCGAGGACCGGCCGGCGGGAGCGGGCCCGTTCTTCCTTGGCGCGGGCGTGTACCGCCGCTACATCCCGGCGGCGGTCCCGGTCCTGGCGACCCGCGGCGAGTTCCTCACCGCGTACACCCCGTATCAGCCGGAGGTGAGCCAAGGCACGCTGCAGGCGATCTGGGAGTACCAGTCGCTCGTGGCCGAGCTGCTCGGGATGGACGTCTCGAACGCGTCGCTCTACGACGGCTCGACCGCCGTTGCCGAAGCGGCGCTGCTGGCGGTGCGGGCGACCGGCCGCAGGCGGATCGTCGTCTCGCACGACGTGCACCCGCATCACCGCGCGCTCCTCCACACCTACGCGCAGGGACCTGATCTCGAGATCGTCGAGGTCGCCGACACTGCGGCGCTCATCGACGCCGCGGAGGGCGCGGCCGGCCTGATCACCGCGAATCCGTCGTTCTTCGGGACGCTCGTGGACCTTTGCGCCATCGCCGCCGCGGCCCATCAGGCCGGAGCGCTCGCCATCGCCTCGGTCGATCCGGTGTCCTGCGCCGTGCTCGCGCCGCCCGGCGCCTGCGGCATCGACGTGGCGGTGGGGGATGGGCAACCGCTCGGGATCCCGATGAGCTACGGCGGTCCGTACGTCGGCCTCATGGCCGTCCGGGCCGATCTGGTCCGGCAGCTGCCCGGCCGCATCGTCGGGCAGACGAGCGACAGCAATGGCGTGCGTGGATTCGTGAACACCCTGCAGACCCGCGAGCAGCACATCCGCCGCGAGAAGGCGACGAGCAACATCTGCACGAATGAGGCGGTCTACGCGATCCACGCCGCGATCTATCTCGCCCTCGTCGGACCACAGGGGCTGCGCGCGGTCGCGGACCGGTCGGTGGAGCTCGCGCACCGCCTCGCCGCGCGGCTGGGCGCCATCCCGGGCTGCAGCGTGACCAACCCCGGACCGTTCTTCGCCGAGTTCACCCTGCGGACCCCGGTCGACGCGACGGTCCTGCGCGACACGCTCCTGGAGGAGGGCATCATCGCCGGCTACCCGCTCGGCTTCGACTTTCCCGAGCGACCCTGCGAGCTGCTCATCTGCTGCACCGAGATGAACTCCGAGGCCGATCTCGACGCGCTGGTCGCGGGCGTCACCCGGGTGACCGCGGACGCCGGCCGTCCCGCGGGCGCCGGCGCGGTTGCCCGGTGAGCGTTCCGCCGTCCCGCGGCGGCGGGGTCATTCGCCCCGATGTCGGTGCGGCGACCGCGCAGCCCGCGCTCGAGCCGCTGCTGCATGAGCTCGCCCGGCCCGGCCGGAACGGCCGGCACGTCACCAGCCCGCCGACCGAGCAC